>JARFPV010000527.1 GCA_029288115.1 Akkermansiaceae bacterium
ATGGTCTTGCCATTACAAAATAGCGGGACATTTATCATATCGGATATTGCATTTATCATTTCAAAACATGCTCAACCAATTCCAGAAATCTCTGCTCCAGTCCAACAGCCCCCTCACCCGATCACGCCCCGAGATCCTCCAGATCAACACAGGGAAGCTGTGCAATCTCACCTGTGTGCATTGCCACGTGAATGCAGGACCAGCACGCAAGGAAATCATGGCAAACGATACCATCAACCGCATCATTGCCTGGTTTGAAAAAACCGACATTCCAACGCTTGACCTCACCGGCGGAACACCGGAAATGACTCCCGGGTTCCGGCATCTGATCGATGCCGTAAGCTCCTTTGATCAGCCACGCGAGGTGATGACCCGACTGAATGCCACGATCATCAATGAGCCCGGCTACGAATGGATTCCGGAGTATCACGCACAACACCGCATTACCATCATCGCATCCATGCCCTGCTACTCGCCAGACAACGTCAACGAGCAACGGGGCGACGGCGTCTTCGACTCCTCGATCACAGCATTCCAGAAACTCAACGAACTCGGCTACGGAAAAGACCCCCGGCTACCGATGCATTTTGTTTACAACCCGGTTGGCGCTTCACTGCCGCCTGAACAGAAGGAACTGGAGGCCGACTACAAACGCGAAATGCAAAAGCACTTCGGTATCGTTTTCAACGAGCTCTACTGCATTACCAACATGCCGATCGCACGTTTCAAGTCATACCTCAAACGCAACGACCAGTTAGACGAATACATGCAGCTACTCCGCGACTCGTTCAACCCCGCTACCGTAGACGGACTCATGTGTCGCAACACGATTAACACCTCTTGGACCGGTGAAGTATTCGACTGCGACTTCAACCAAATGCTCAAGCTCAGTCTGGAGAATCCATCCGACGGGACCCCGCTCATGGTCTGGGACATCAACCCCGAAACCTACCACCAACTCCCCATCCGCACCGCCAGCCACTGCTTCGGCTGCACTGCTGGCAGCGGTTCATCGTGTGGAGGGAGTCTGGAGTGAAACAAGGCCCGTATTTCTATCAGAATTGTTATACTTGCAAAAAAACAACATCTCCTAACAAACTTGTGCATTTCCATCCTCTAGTGCGACTGATAGAATCGCTGTAAATCATGGATATTTGCCCTTTCCCTAAAGAAATCTAAGATCTTTAAGGATCTGAAGGCGTCTGATATAATGTGCTACTAATACTAATGTTCAACTAAAGATATCTAAATAGACTACGAAAACATGAAGACGATCATTCTCAAATACTTGACCACGACCATATCCCTTGTGATTTTAGCCGGATCCGTGAAAGGCGCCTTAATCGTCTATGAAGGAACATCCACCGCGAACTATTCAACAGGATCAGTGAGCACGATCTCGCTAACGTGGACATCAGCACCATTCGATACCGATCTTATCGTTGGCTCTGGGACTGAGTTTTTTGACGTCCCGCTGACAACATTGACATTTGCTCCTGATCCGCTTGGGGCGACGACGTTCACGACCGCAAATACAGCATTCCAGTTGCACTATGTCGATGGCGCCCTCTTCGCGTCACGCGTCGGTGGTATTGTCGATGGAGTTGAGGCTATCAACGGAGGCAGTGACGATTTCATGGCACGCTATACGCCTGCTGGAGGAGCGTTTCAGACTACATACAGGTTGGCCACGAGCTCTTCATTGGATGGAAACTCCTTTGACATGTCCGCGACCGTGACCTCATCGACTGTCCCAGAACCCTCGTCTGCACTTCTTTTCGGGCTTGGCGCACTTGCCCTTGCCGGAAATCGCCGTAGAAAAACAGGTCGTTCTAGC
>JARFPV010000602.1 GCA_029288115.1 Akkermansiaceae bacterium
CCTTATTGTTTTTTTAACGTCAGCAGTGATCACCTATGTGATTCCTAAGAAATACGAGAGTGCTGCTCTCGTTGAGGTGAAACCTATTACTGATGTTGACCCAGTGGGGATGCGTGGTGGAGGAATTGGTACGCAAATGACACGCCAGTTCATGAACACTCAGTTTGAAATTATTGTGGCTCCTGAGACACTGGGACGTGCCATTGATAAAATTCAGCTAGAGACAAGCTGGGGACAAGATAGGAAAACAGTCATCAATGTATTACGCAAGATTGTAAACACAACCCAAAGGCGTGGCACCGATCTTATCGAGATATCTGTCAGACACCGAAAAAAAGAAGAAGCACAACGGATCGCAGAAGCTGTGTATGAAGCATATCGAGACCGTCGATATGACTTGGAGATGAATGTGCGCAAAGAGCAACTGAAGGCGATCAAAGTAGAACTTCAAAATAAAAGTGACCGCGTTGCCGAACTACGAAAGCGTCTAATGGATATTGCCGAAAAAGTGGGTGTGATCTGGGTGGAGAGCGAGCGAGGGGGCGAGACTATTGGCGGTGAACTCGAATTGAGACAACTCGCCGAAAAGCAACTGTACGAGGCCGAGCGAGAGCGCGACCAACTTAAGTTTCAAATCGACAAACTGTTGGCAGTGAGTGATGAGGACCTTCCAGGGCTTGCCGCAGAATTGCCTGAGGTTGGGTTTAAAGAAGCATACAATAAGTATGAAGAAGCAAAAAGTGAGCTGCAAACCGCTATAGCCTCCGGGCTTGGCGAGAAGCACCCCGATATTGTCATGCGTGAAACGCGCATCGAAGAGCTTAGGAAAGGTCTAGAAAAACGTGCTCTCAATGTCCGGGATTCTCTTAGACACCGCCTTACCATTATCGAGGGACGTGTGAGCAAAATGCGCGAAGTGCGTGACAAAAAACAAGATGAAGGAACCGATAAAGCGCGCGCGTTCCAAGAGTTTAATATTGCACGTAAGGACTATGAAACTGCACAGGGCATCAAAGACACCATGCAGGTTAAGTACGATGTTGAGAAAACCAAAATGGCCATTCCGCCTACGAATATCATTGTTCACCAAATTCCAGAAATCAACGATGATGCTGTAAGTCCTAACATCCCGCTCAACCTTGCGCTGGGTGCAGTGGTCGGACTGATCTTTGGAGTGGGTATCGCATTCTGTCTCGAATATCTGGACACCTCTGTGAAGAGCTTGGAAGACGTTGAACGTTTCCTCAAGGTGCCTGTTCTTGCTGTGATTCCAAAGGACGTGGGAGTTCTGCATAAGCAGAGCGGCATGAGCCCCGATGCTGAAGCTTACCGTATTCTACGTACCAACATCGAATTCAACCGCAAGAATCCAGAGGACAACTCAATTACCGTTGTTTCGGGTGGAGCTGGTGAAGGTAAATCAACAACGCTGGTCAACCTCGCTTATATCTGTGCTCAAGGTGGATACACCACTCTGATGGTTGATGCTGACCTTCGCCGTCCACGGCTTCACACATTCTTTGACATTAACAACTCTGTAGGACTGACTAACTACCTGACTACAGACTTACTCCTTGAGGATGTCATTCTTCAAACGCCAGTAGACAACCTATACTTTATGCCATCCGGAATTCTTCCAGCTGATGCAGCTGGAATTCTGAACTCACGTCGTATGTCCGAACTGATTCAGGATGTTAAGCAGCGCTTCGATCTGGTGCTTGTCGACTCACCACCAATCTTAGGTGTGAGTGATGCATCCGTGCTTGCTAGTGAGGTGGATCTTACCATGGTTGTGGTCCAGCACCGCAAGTTGCCTCGTAACATGCTCATCCGGGTTAAGCAGGCAGTGGAGAACGTGGGCGGTCACGTGATTGGTGTAGTGCTCAACAACGTGGACATCCGTAGTGACAACCAGTATCAGTACTACACGAGTTACTACACCTACTACGCACCAACCACAGGTGATGAGATTCCAAAAGACACGGCGACAGCAGCCCCTGCACCATCACAGCAGGAACAGCAAGCCAAAGACGACGAGGATCTTTACTAAAGTTCATCTCCTTTTGACACCCTGTGAAATTGGTGCTATTATTACCGTCCAATAACCCATCTGTCTAATATCATGAAAATTATCCAACTACTATTAAGCATATGCATTTCCGTGCTGCTTGCTATGGGCGACTCCGCCGAGGCTCAATCAATATCTGCCAAGACTACCCTGAACATCACGATTAAGGGTGTTCCGCAAACTGAGCAAGTACGTATCAGCGGGCAATACGTCGTTAGTCCTTCGGGGCATGTTTTTCTGCCGTTATTGAAGAACGGTATCAGGGCGAGTGGTCTTTCCAGTTCTGCCTTGGCCCGCAACATCGAGGCAGCATACCGC
>JARFPV010000204.1 GCA_029288115.1 Akkermansiaceae bacterium
ATGTGTATAAGAGACAGCCTCTATCCAGCTTCGCCTGATCATCATGGTGTCTAGTATCATTCTCGCATGGCTGTCATGGCGATTTATCGAGGCTCCATTCCGCAGAAAAACCACACTAGGCTCACACAAGAGAGCCTTCAAATCATTCGGATATATTACTGCTCTGTTCATTGTTTTAGGGGTCGCGATCTATAAGTTGGACGGTATTCCATCTCGCTTCTCTGCCGCCACGCTGGCGTATGCGATAACAGACAGCCAAAAAAGAGACTTTGATGACACAGTCCAGGAAATCATTGAAAATAAACAACTCACGCTGCTTTTACGTGATCGCGATGACCTCAAACCCCTACCCATTCTCGTTTGGGGTGATAGCCATGCTCGCTCGACCATCCCCCTATTCCAAAGCCTCTGTGAAGATCATCAGGCGAATATCTACATCGCCCACCAATCCGGAACGACTCCCATACTCGGAGTAATCCACCCACCTAACGTTCCTGACCTTGAACTCAATCAATCCATTCTCGATCTCATTAAAAAACAACAAATCAAACACGTTATTCTCATCGCACGTTGGGAACACCACCCAGAAGATGATCATTCTACGAGATTACGTGATCCATCATCTCCTGGAAAATCTGGCATCGAAGCTTTTGATTACGGTCTTAAACTTACTGTCAAAACCCTGCATGCCGAAGGCGTCAAAGTCTGGATCATGAAACAAGTCCCCCTGCAAAAAGTCTACCCACCACGCTTTCTAGCAAATGCATATCGATATGGATACAGTGAAGATGAGTATCTCTCAATGATAGGCCTGACCGTTAGTGAACATTTGGAATGGCAGAATCTCACGCATCGAACCATCGACGCTTTACCCGCTCTAGGGGCAAACATCCTCGACCCACTAACTCTTTTGACCAACGACAATGGCTACTGCATCATGGAGGCTGATGGACGATCACTATACTATGATGACAACCACTTATCCAAGCATGGTGCTCTGTGGTTAAAACCTCTCTTTGTTCCACTGTTTGAACATTCAGCACCATCTACCTCTGACGACATCCAATAGTCCAATTGTGCCCAAACGACTCCAAAATCTAGTTAAAACTGAGCTTATCCTAGGGAACTCGAACCCACGGTTCTCCGGCGTTACCTCAACGATGCTTCAAGTCCTTCGCTATCAACGCGAAATGATCAATGTCGTCGTGATGGGAAAACACCATCTTCCAGACGATGTCGAGCGTGTCACTTTTTGGGATGTAATTAGACATCTAAGAAAACCTCATCCTGACGGGCGACTACGAGTATTTCATGCGAGACGAAACAACGAGGTCCTGCAAGCACTCGCACTGAAAAAAATATTCAGAGTAAAAATCAAGATCGCATTCACATCCACGGCACAGCGGCAGCACAGTTGGATCACACGATGGTTGATCCGTGAGTCCGACGCCGTCATCAGTACGAGTGAAGCGGCGGCATCCTACATTCATGAAGGTGCGGATATCATCATCCCCCACGGAGTCGATCTCGACCGCTATCAGCCAGCACAGAACAAAGAGGCGCTATGGCAAGAACTTGGCTTCCCAGGAAAATTCGGCATAGGTATCTTTGGCCGTGTCCGGCATCAGAAAGGAGTCGATATTCTTGTGCGTGCTGCCATTCCGGCGTTGCAGAAGCATCCTGATTTCACAGTGGTGATTTGTGGGGAAACCACACCCGACCAGAAAAAGTTCGAGGACGATCTTAAGGAAGCCATTGCCGCTGAAGGCATGAGCGAGAGGTTTGTTTTTCTTGGCAAGCAGCCTTTTGACGACCTCCCTCGCTTGTTTCGTGCCATGCATCTCGTCACTGCACTCAGCCGAAATGAGGGTTTTGGTCTAACTGTTCTAGAGGCGATGGCGAGTGGCACTGCAGTGCTAGCTTCTGAGGCAGGTGCCTGGAAAGACATCATTAGAGAAGGGCAAGATGGATCGGTAGTGCCCTGCGGTGATATTGATGCTACAGCGTCCAAATTGGACAAGATGTTGGCTTCCGTCGAAGCCTTAAAAACGATGGGCACCGAAGGGCGGAAGCGTGTCGAAGAGGACTACACCCTTGAACGCGAAGCCATGAAGCTATGCGAGTTTTTCCGCCAACTTTAGTATCCTGGCCTACGCTTACCCTTACACTTGCGGTAATGTAGCACTTTATCTGCGAATTTTCTCAATTCTGGATCATCAAGGGAATATCCGGAATATACGGATAAAAAATGGAGACGTTCTTCATCAGAACATCGCTTGTAGGCAACATGATCCAAGGTCGCAATATCTTTGATCACTCCATGTTTCCGACGCAAAAACCGAGTCCGGTCAAAATATCCGTTCGGGCAATCAATCCAAAAAACTTCTACCTCGTCGGTAGCTCCCTCTATGCGACGAACCAGGATATTGCGCCATTTTAAGTCCGTATGATAAAAGTGTTCGTCGTGAATCTTCCTTAGATTTTTAGCAATCGATTCAATAATCTGCCGACGCAATTTGTCTTTTACCGCATCATCCTCATCGCTCGCATCGAGTTCATCAATAAACACATCGAGCTGCTGACTCCCTGCCACCTCCTTGGTCACAATCATGCAGTTCGTCAGGAGCCCCCATGCCGTCCGATACTCGCCTTGTGCAATAGGCTCACATGCAGAAATGCCCAACTTGTTAAAAAACTGCAGGTTGTTTTTCTCCGTCTTCGATCGAGCAGGCTTAAAAAAACGAGAAAGGGCCCGTCTGAATTTACCATACCCGTAGAGCTTAAAATATACCGTCACTGTCCCACCATCAGCATCATCGAGAACTTTGCGCACGAATTGTGATCGCTGGAGTTGTCCTTTATCTAGCGGAAACCCAAAGTATTCACTGGCACTTTCAAAAGGCCGCGATGCATCAACAAAGTGGAATAACCTTTCGTAGCCTGGCTCGATGTGAAATGCGCCTCGCATGCATGGGTATTAATCTATTTCGCCACATTTTACCACTATCAACTCGCTTAATCGGACTAAGAATCCAACAATACCTTACTCAAGGAAACGTAACGCC
>JARFPV010000686.1 GCA_029288115.1 Akkermansiaceae bacterium
GTCCGTTACTGCAAGATCGATAGGCTCGCCGATGTCGTCTGGTGTCATGTGGCGGGCATTGAATTTTTCCTTCACCACAACACGCGGGTCGCTACGAAGTTGCCACACCAGCTGAGTGGTCCCTACATCGACGGCGTGCACTTTTACGGCACCGCGCTGTAACAGGCAATCGGTGAAACCGCCAGTTGAGGCACCCACATCGAGGCATGTCATGCCTGTGGGATCAATTCCAAAGGCATCCAGCGCACCTTCCATTTTTAGTCCACCCCGCCCGACGAATTTCGGCCTCTCCTTGACGATCAGCTCTGTATCCGCAGCAAGTTTGGTGCTTGGTTTGGCTACCACCGTTGTCCCCGTCATGACTTCACCTGCAAGAATGAGTCGTTTTGCTTGTTCACGCGAATCACAAAGCCCGCGCGAAACGAGTAGGGCATCTGCACGTTGTTTGGAAGGCATGAAGGTAGGACAGCTTTGTAAGCTGTCGGCAGGATTTGCTGTCGGGTTGACGACAAGTTACAAACTTGTCCTACGCTAAGCAAGCGACGGCGGCGCAGTTTCGGGATCGGTATCAGCATCGTAATCGACACCGTCCATCCCAAAGCCGAAGAGTTTGAGGAAGTCGTCTTGATATCCCTGGAAGTCCGCAAGTTCGGTAAAATTCTCGTTAGATATCTTATTCCAGGATTCGAGCACGGCAGCTTGCACGTCTTCACGCATTTCCCAGTCATCCACGCGGATGCGGCCTTCATCATCGACCTTAGGGTCGTCTGAATACATCCTATCAGCAAACAGGCGTTGCATTTGCTCGATGCAGCCTTCGTGGATACCGTTTTCCTTCATTACCTTGTAGAGGATGGAAATGTAGAGAGGGACCACCGGTATGGCGGACGATGCTTGAGTGACAAGTGCCTTGTTGACGCTCACGTAGGCTTTGCCCCCGTATTTGCCGGAAAGTGTATCGTTGAGCTTGGCGCAGGATTTTTCAACATCCTTCTTCGCCTGTCCGATGGTTCCATCTGTGTAGATCGGCCAGGTGATTTCAGGCCCGATGTATGAGTAGGCTACGGTCTGCACTCCATCAGCCAGAACGCCAGCATCGTCGAGTGCATTGATCCACAGCTCCCAGTCCTCGCCGCCCATCACCTTGACGGTGTGTTCAATTTCTTCCTCGGTAGCGGCACCGATGGTGACTTCATCAACGGTGCCTTTGTCGGTGTTGAGGGTTTTGTTCGTGTAGTCGCCACCTGTGGTTTTGAGCACTGATTTGTAGGTGTCTCCAGAGTCGGGGTCAGTCCGTCGAGGGGAAGCCAGGGAGTAAACCACGAGGTCGATCTTACCCATTTCGTTTTGGATGATATCGATCGCCTGTTTTTTCATCTCGTGGGAAAAGGCATCACCATTCAGGGATTTTGCGAATAGGCCTTCGGCTGTGGCGGCTTTTTCGAATGCAGCGGTGTTGTACCATCCGGCAGAGCCCGTACGTTTCTCGCTTCCAGGTTTTTCAAAGAATAGCCCAAGAGTATTGGCCCCGGATGAGAATGCGGGGACGATGCGTGATGCCAGGCCATAGCCGGCGGAGGCGCCGATGACTAAGACGTTTTTCGGTCCGTTATCTATTTTAGGCTGTGACTTCACATAGTCGATTTGCTCCTGCACGTGGGCGGCACAGCCGTCGGGGTGAGAAGTGATACAGATGAAGCCGCGGATTTTTGGGGAAACGATCATGGTGAGAAGTTTTGAGTGTTTAGTTTTGAGTGTTCAGTTGGGAGGTCTTAACGATGGATGTTAGGATGGCGATGATCTCGTTGGATTCATTCATGAGGGGCGTTAGATGTGCCTCGGGGAGAATCTTAGTAGCAATGAGCAGTTCTAGCCAGTAAGATGTTTCACGAGATTCCTTACTGGCAATGGCCATTTTTGAGGTGAAGTCTTTCTTGCTTTGGGCGGCTTGTGCCTCCGAAACATTGGCTCCAATGGATGTTCCAGAGCGAAGCAGTTGATTTGCCATGGTTCTGGGGACTCCCGGCTGCTGGTCGAGAGTTTTGCAGAGATTGATAACTCTGACAGCAAATTCAAAGGATCGTGCTCTGATGTCTGGTTGTTTCATAGGATGAGCTAACTAAACACTCTAAACTTAAAACTCACAACTCCCCGGCGTTCTTGCAAACGGAATGACGTCACGGATGTTTTTCATGCCTGTGGCAAACATGAGCATGCGTTCGAATCCCATGCCGAATCCAGCGTGTGGGCATGTTCCGAACTTACGTAAGTCGAGATACCATCCATAGTCGGCTTCTGAAAGGTTGTGTTCCTTCATGTTTGCGGTGAGCACGTCCATGCGTTCCTCGCGCTGCGCACCACCGATGATCTCACCGATGCCGGGGACGAGAACATCCATGGCGGTGACAGTTTCACGGCCTTCGGGGTCGGGTTCGTTAGTTCGCATGTAGAATGGTTTTACGCTCTTCGGGTAATTGTAAACCGTGACCGGGCAGTTGAAGTGCTCCTCCGTTAAAAACCTCTCGTGCTCCGACTGAAGGTTGACACCCCATTCGACTTGGTAGTCGAATTTCTTGCCGCTCTTTTCTAGGATTTCAACGGCCTCGGTGTAGGAGACGCGCTGGAAGGGTTTCTCGGAAACGAATTTAAGCCGGTCGAGTAGGCCCTTGTCGACAAAACGTGCGAAGATATCGAGATCGCCTTCGTTGTTGTTGAGCGTGTCATCGACGAGGTATTTAGTAAATTCCTCAGCCAGATCCATGTCACCATCGAGATCGCAGAATGCCATTTCGGGTTCAATCATCCAGAATTCGGATGCGTGGCGGGTGGTATTCGAGTTTTCCGCCCTGAATGTGGGGCCAAAGGTGTAAATGTTGGACAGAGCAGTCGCAAATGCTTCGCCTTCGAGTTGGCCACTTACGGTGAGGTAAGTGGATTTCTCGAAAAAATCATTCTCATGAGTCTGGGCCTCTGCCTTGGTTGGGTCGAGCGTGGTGACTCGGAACATTTCTCCGGCACCCTCGCAATCGGATGCAGTGATGATGGGTGTGTGGACG
>JARFPV010000687.1 GCA_029288115.1 Akkermansiaceae bacterium
GTGATTTGTGATTATTTCGCTTTGCGGCGCGAGATGATGATGATCATGGCAACAAAGGCAAGAAAGATGACAGCGACGATACCAAATCCGATCATGAATTTCTGCATGAAGCTGTCAGTGTCTTCTTCTTTTGGTGCATCCGGTGCCTTGTAATCGGGGTCGGTCTTGACGATCAGCGCGTCGCCTTTGATCTCGACGGATGACAGGCTCTTAAAGAGTGGGCCGAGCTCTTTGTCGTTCACGATCGGGTGCAGCAGCGTTTCGGAAATGAATTTTTTGAACTCATCTGGAATGTCGCCATCCTTGTCGGCGCGGATTTCCATGATGCGTGGAAAGGCACCACCTTCGACGAGTTCGGGTTCAATGATCACGGATCCTGTGAGGTAGCGCATCTCGTCGCTACCCATGCGTGACTTCACGGGATAGGAAACCTGCGCCTCGATCTGGCCGTCGCGGATTGCGGAGATGTAGAAATTTTCCCGATGGGGTTTGAGAATATCGAAGGTGGCGATCGCGAGGTTCATCTCATCCGCGTTGAGCGTCATCTCGCCTGCGTGTTTTGCCTCGATGTTATGGCGGAAACCGACAATTTTGGCTTTCAGCGCCGTTTGCTCAGCTTCCTTGCCCTGGGTATCGACGAGTGTTATTGGTTTTGGATTTTCACCCGTGAACCCCTCAATCTTTTCCTTCACCTTGAAGTAGGACCACGCGGTGAACCCGATCATGCCCAACGCCAGGCAACCGGCGATAATAAAAATCGAGCAACCAGCGAAGGGTGAGAACTTCTTCGTCGAATCCTCGCCTGCTTGAGTGGTGGTGGCTATGTCGTCGGACATGGCAGTGCTTTAAACCCTAAATTCTAAACTCCAAATACCAAAAACAGGAAAAATTGCCTCGTTGTGACATCGCTGCATGTGGCATCGTCTCGGACGTCAGCAAAAACATGATGATTTCGCGAAAAATATTTATCGTAATTGCCGCAGGTATACTCTCGTGGGACGAGACACAGTCTGCTGTGATCAATGTGAACGATTCCCTGCGTGATTATGCAGTCGATTTGCGCAATCAATCGTTGGACGACGTTGATGTGGCGACTTATCAGGCACCGTCCGCGTTCGAGCGAGGACAGTTTGCGACCATGGCGTCACACATCGCATCCGGCAATTTGGCGGCGGCTGATGCTATTGCAGGTGGTCTGGGGTATGAGGTGGTGAATTTCACCGACACGGATACGGCGAATATTTACTATCATCTACGGGAGGTCACCGTTGGTGGCAAGGTGAGCAAGGGCTGGGGGAGTTATTTTTATAACCCAAACAAATCCCGGAATGCGTTAATACAGGCACCGCACATCAGGCATGACACACACAGTTATGATGTAGCCACGGTGGCGTTTCAAAATACGAGTGTCGCGGCATTGATGTTTAATGGCGCGCACCGTAACAGCGGTGGCAATAACAATGCGGACGTGGCGCATCTCGCGACGTCCATTTTCCAGACAGTCCATGAGACGTGGACCACGAATGTGCCGTATGAGACGTGGCAGATTCATGGATTCAATCTGGGAAATCATCCTAATATTCCAGCCGGCACCGATGTAGTGCTGAGCAGTGGTGATGGTGGCGTCTCCAACGGAGTCAAGGTGCTCGATGCAGCCTTTGAAAATGTCAGCTTCATCGGTGATGCGCAGTCGATTTCACACGCCTACAACACATTGCCTGTGAATCATCCGGATAATGTGGCAGTGAATGGAGGTGTTGTTGGCACGGCCATGGATGGTCTCGGGGGGACTACTAACGTGCAGGGAATCTACACTCGAAGCCTTGGTGGAGAGTTCATCCACATTGAACTTGAGCAGAGTATTCGTCTCGACCAGAACCTTGCGAATGATCTGCTGAATCGTGAGACGGCAGGTATTGCAATTGCTGATGCAATCAATACGATTCCCGAGCCGTCGTCGGGTCTGCTGATTGGTTTTTCGTTTGTCTCGCTGTGTTGGCTCCGGATGCGAGGGCGCAAATTTTCCTAAACTTGGTATTTGGAGTTTAAAACTTAGAGCTTAAAGAAGTGGCGTGTCCAAGATCCTTGTAGGCCTCTCCGGAGGTGTTGATTCTGCTGTTGCTGCGGCCCTGTTGCTGGAGCAAGGGCACGAGGTGGCCGGGGGGTACATGAAGAACTGGATCAACGAGGACGGTATTGCGGGGGACTGCCCGTGGGAGCAGGATGTTGAGGATGCGCATGCGGTGGCGAAGACACTCGGGATTGAGTTTCGGGTGGTGGATTTGATTGATCAGTATCGCGGCAGGATTGTGGATTATTTGTTGGAGGGTTACCGAAATGGAATCACGCCGAACCCGGACGTGTACTGCAACCGAGAGATGAAGTTTGGTGTGTTTCTCGACTACGCGCTGGAGCAGGGATTCGAGGCCGTAGGCACCGGGCATTACGCCAGAAGACGTGAGCGCAGTGACACCCACCATAGATCCGGAGGAGCCGGGGTGGCAGATATTTTACGCGGAGCGGACCCGAACAAAGACCAAAGCTATTTTCTCGCACTGATGGAGCAGCGGCAGGCATGGCATGCAC
>JARFPV010000693.1 GCA_029288115.1 Akkermansiaceae bacterium
TCTACTGGGGTGCGGAAAAAGAGTGGCTTGAGCTCAGCGGTGGCGAAAACAGCCGCTACAGCGGAGAACGCGACCTCGAAAACCCACTCGCTGCAGTGCAAATGGGACTCATCTACGTCAACCCTGAGGGCCCTGACGGTAATCCCGATCCCCTTGCCGCCGCACATGACATTCGCGAAACTTTTGGCCGTATGGCAATGAACGATGAGGAAACCGTCGCACTCATCGCCGGCGGTCACAGCTTTGGCAAATGCCACGGCGCTGGCCCCGCTGACCATGTCGGCGCCGACCCTGAAGCCGGATCACTTGAAGAGCAGGGCTTCGGATGGACCAGCTCCTACCAGAGCGGTAAAGGTGCCGACACCATCACTTCCGGCCTCGAAGTCACATGGACGGAGACTCCTACAAAATGGAGCATCAATTACCTTGAGAACCTCTTCAAACATGAATGGGAACTCACCAAGAGCCCGGCGGGAGCCAACCAGTGGGTTGCGAAGGATGCACCGGCAACCATCCCTGATGCCTACGACTCCAGTGTGATGCGTAAACCAACCATGCTCACCACGGATCTTTCACTGAAAGAAGACCCCGAATATGAGAAAATCTCACGCCGGTTCCTCGAGAACCCTGACGAGTTTGCCGATGCCTTCGCCCGCGCGTGGTTCAAGCTGACACACCGCGACATGGGACCCAAGACTCGCTACCTGGGCCCAGAGGTTCCCGACGAAGACCTGATCTGGCAGGACCCTATTCCAACCTGCGACCATCCACTCGTCGACGATGCCGATATTGCTGCCCTCAAGGAGAAAATCCTCGCAAGCGGGCTGACAGTGCAACAGCTCGTCTCAACCGCATGGGCATCTGCGTCAACTTTCCGTGGTTCAGACAAGCGCGGCGGCGCCAACGGAGCACACATTCGCTTCGCGCCGCAGAAAGACTGGGAAGTCAACAACCCAGCCCAGCTTGCCCATGTTCTCGAAGTTCTCGAGGCAATCCAGTCTGAGTTCAATGATGCCCAGTCAGACGGCAAAAAAGTCTCACTGGCCGACCTCATCGTGCTGGGGGGCTGCGCCGCCATCGAAAAAGCTGCCCAGGATGCTGGTAATGCGGTCAACGTACCGTTCACCCCTGGCAGGATGGATGCAAGCGAAGAGCAAACGGATGCGGAGTCCTTCGAACCCATGGAACCCTTTGCCGATGGTTTCAGAAACTATCTGAAAGGTGCCACCAGCATCCCCGCGGAGGCACTACTCATCGACAAAGCACAGTTACTCACACTGACCCCACCCGAACTCACCGCACTGATCGGCGGCATGCGCGTTCTCGATACCAACTACGACGGGGAAAAACATGGCGTGCTCACAGAGCGCCCGGGAACCCTGTCTAACGACTTTTTCGTTAACCTGCTCAGCATGGATATCGAATGGAAACAGGCCTCTCCTTGCGGTAATGCTTTTGCAGGTGTCGACCGTAAGTCTGGTGAACCAAAATGGTCCGGTACTCGCAACGACCTTGTCTTTGGTTCCAACTCAATCCTCCGTGCCCTGGCTGAAGTGTACGCATGCACTGACGGGAAGGCCAAATTCCTCCAGGATTTTGTCGCCGCATGGGACAAGGTAATGAATCTGGATCGCTTTGACCTCTCCTAAGAACTAAACATACGGTCAAAACTGTGCCGAGAAATCTTTTCCTTAGCCTGGTAACGCTGTTAGCTTTCCCGCTCTCAGCGTTATCGGCTGTGGATACCAAACCCTATGATGTCGTTGTTTACAGTGGAACTCCCTGCGGAATCGCTGCCTCAATCATGGCTGCACGCGAAGGCGCATCCGTAATACTCATTGAACCGACAAAGCATGTCGGGGGGCTGAGCACCAGTGGAATTAACACCGCTGAGACCGAGCACATGCTGAAATGGACGATAGGTGGATTTGCCGATGAGTTCTACAAACGCCTGGGTAAGCACTATAAGCTTAAAAACGACAGACCGGCATACGAGTTTGAGTCGGGCGTAGCGGAGAAGATCTATCTGGACATGCTCAATGAGGCGGAGGCGCCGCTCAAGTTTGGTGCCCATATTACCGCCGTCTCCAAGAGAGGCCAATCGATCCAACAAATCACGCTGAGCGATGGCACCACGATTTCCGGCAAAGTATTTATCGATGCGAGCTACGAGGGTGACCTGATGGCCAAGGCCGGAGTGAGCTACACCTTCGGGCGTGAGAGCCGCAAGGAGTTTGGCGAATCACTGGCAGGCATTCGCTTTGATAATGAGACACGTGCGGCATCTACATTGAACCCTAAGGGTGGATTACTTCCAGGGATAAGAGGATGGAAAAAAAACTTCAAGGAAGGCGACGCGCACCCTTGCGTGATGAACTACAACTTCCGGCTCATCGCGACTCGTAAACCTGAGCACCGCGTACCTTTCCCCAAACCAAAGAACTACGATCGCTCCCGCTATCAACTGCTGGCGAACTGGCTGCAAAGTCCTGAGGCAAAAGGAAAATCACTAAAACTCGGTAGTCTTGTCGGCCTCTACGGACGGCGCAATGGCAAATTCGAGATGAACAACAAGCAATCTGCCATCATTTCCCTGGGGCACTTTGGTGGACAACTTAATTGGCCGGACGCAAGTTACGAAGATCGACAGAAAATCTACGCTGATCACCTCGACTACACACTTGGCTTCTTGCATTTCCTCGCCACGGATGAAGTGGTACCGGAGAATCTGCGAAAGGATGTGAGCCAGGTGGGACTACATAAAGATGAATTCGCCGACAACGGTCACCTACCCTATCAGCTCTATGTCCGTGAAGGTCGCCGGATGCGTGGCCAGTATGTTGTCCGCCAGCAAGACATACAAACTGAGCGACGCAAGCAGGACAGCATCGGCATGGGTAGCCACTTCATGGATAGCCACCACGTGCAACGACTCGCGGTATCACCCACCGAGTTCATCAACGAAGGCCGCATATGGCGCATGGGGTATGCCTATCAGATCCCCTACCGTTCCATAACGCCCAAGCCTAACGAATGCACCTGTCTCTTATACACA
>JARFPV010000019.1 GCA_029288115.1 Akkermansiaceae bacterium
GCACAGAGGATACCCATGCCTGCCAAAGCAGCGTTTGATGCCATTCCCAGAGAACCAAAACCAATGGCGGTGGAAATACCGCAGAAAATGAGTGCTTTTCCAATACCGTGCCAGACTTTCATTGGAAAATCGGCATGTCGCCTTATTGCCATCACCATATGAATGCCGTAATCCATTCCCATACCCAGCAGCAGTGGGATGGTGACAATATTGAGCATGTCCCAGTCGATCCCGAGGATTCTCATGCCAGAGGTAACCACGAGCATTGGAGCCGCGAGGGTGCAGGAAACGAGAATCACATCACGGAAATCACGAAATACGAGAATGAGCATGAACAGAAGAATCATTCCCATAGGCACGAAAATATGGGTGACATCACGGTAGATCAGAGGAAGAACAGCTGGGCTAAGCAATGCCCATCCGGAGGTGGCGGCCCCTTCACCATTCATCCGGCGAAAAGCGACAAGATCATCGCTTGTGGGTTTGGCGGCAGCGTCGGTAATAATTTCCGCTCGCGCCAGTCCCCCACCCTGCGAGTCACGCCATAGGTAGCTTTGTAATATTTCCTGAGCGGCGCGGCTCTGCGGGTACACCACGCCATCCGAGCTATTGAAATCTTTCAAGAATGAAAAGACCTCGGTGGCGAGAATCAGTCCATCATTTGAGAACCCCACCTGTCGAGCTTCCGTCAAGAGACGCTCACGGGCAGCTAACAGCGCACCTACTCTATCACGGTTCTGCTGTTGCCTATTCAAATCGGGCCAGAGTCCCAGTGGCACGGTGCCGCGAGTAATATCGCCATTTTTCTGCGCAGCATCGGTGCGTTCCCTCACAGCCGTGAGGCGATCAAGCATTTCCCGGTCATCATCCGCTTCAACCACGACCTGCACACCAAGAGAGTTCCACTCTGGCATGTGCTTCTTAATTTGTGCCATGGCATCCATCCCCGGTGAGACCGTCGGCTGCATCACTGAGAAATCGAACGTGATTTTGGGTAGTCCTTTCAGAATGACGACACTGCCCGAAGACAACAACGTCAACCCTAACAACCACACTGCCAGACGCGGGGGCAAAAACGATACTCGTAGACCATATGTAGTGTCATTTTTCTGTTTTCGTTTCCCGAGCTTTGCAACAGACATACGACTCACAATAGGAACATAAAGTGTGAGCATCACTACAGCACCAGAAAGAATACCAATGGCCACAAGCACGCCAAGCTGTCTCACACCTGGCAGGCTACTCATGCAGAGAGCTGCAAAAACAGCGGAGGTCGTCACAGACGCCCACACAATCCCCTTGGTCACAGCGCGCCTGAGCCCTTGTTGACCCTGCCCGGATACGCGAGCCTCCTGGCAAACCACCATTCCATAGTCGACTGCAAGCCCGATCAGGATGGATGCAAAACCGACACTCATCATGCTGAGATTACCATAGATCAAACTGGCAATCCCCAAGGTGAGGGAAAAAATAAGAACAAGCATTCCAGCCAGCGCTACCAGTAGCAAGAACCTCCGCTGCATCCACCAGAACAGCAGACTCACGAGCAATAACGTTAGACCGACGGTGCCACGCACATCATTTTCCATACCGTCACCCACCTCCGATGTGAATACGGGTCCGCCTGTGTAAGCGATATCAAGCCACTGACGGTCGCCCGAAGCTTTCCAATCCTCGACCGACCCCTTGACTTGCTCAATCCATTGCTTGGTCTCGCGGTATCCGCTGACAGGCTCGGCTGGTCGCATGAAGATGAGATGCATCATGCCGTCGTCACTTTCGTAACCACCGCCTTCTGATTCGCTTCCTTCAAAAATTTCCATGGCTGGATTTTGAAAAAAACCAAATGGATCCCGCGCCCCGATTTGCATAGTGGACATATCCATCACGGTTCCGAGGTGCTGAATGGATTTTTCCATTTCAGCCTTCGATCTTCCTTCCTCCAGGTTAACTAACAACTTATCCCACTCTACAGGATCACCATTGAACCAGAGATAGGCAACCAACTCCCCCAACCCCTCAGGGTCATCCTCAAAGACAGGTCGCCAGCGTGCCTCACCCACGACACCCGCTTGCTTCAAGTGGGCCGATAAGGATTTGGCCTCATCGGACAGCAGACCGGCGTCCTCGTCCTTGCATTCCATGGTCACGATCAACGCTCCACCACGCTCCAACACATCCCGATAAGACTTCAACCCGTGAACCTCTGGAACCTCGTCCGGCAGCATCGCAAGGATATCCGTATCGAATCCCATACGCAGCAAACCCGCGAGAGAAACAAGAAACAGAACAACAACGATGATCAGCTTGCGCACAAGTGACTATCTAGTTCGGAAAAACTGAGTTGTCCAGTGAGGCTTGCCGCGACACCTGAGTATCAATTATTGCCAAGATCCCAAAAATCCATAGGCTCACTTACGTGACGATTTTGGCACACAACATGGCCGTTTTCGCGAGTGCCCCAGAACCTCAGTGGGGCACGATCATCATGGGGCTACTAGGCGGGCTTGCCCTGTTCCTTCTCGGTATGGACATGATGGCAGATGCCCTCAAGCTGATCGCTGGAGATGGTCTACGGACCTTGCTTGCCAGACTCACAACCAATCGCTTCACCGGAGCCGCAGCAGGAGCTGTGGTGACTTCCATTATTCAATCGTCATCCGTAACCACGGTGCTTGTGGTGGGGTTTATTTCCGCCGGACTGATGAACTTTTCCCAAAGTATCGGTATCATCATGGGTGCCAACATCGGTACGACGATGACCGCACAAATCATCGCATTCAAAGTCACCAAATACGCACTGGCGCTCATCGCGGGCGGCTTTTCCATGACCTTTATTTTCAAAAATGAGCGTGTCCGTCACTACGGCAAGGCGTTTCTAGGTTTGGGTCTGGTGTTTTTTGGCATGCAGATGATGAGCGATGGCACGGGGCCCCTGAGGTCATACGAGCCGTTCATTGAGTTCATGAAGGGTATGGACTCTCCGTTGTTAGGAATTGCATTCGGCGCGCTGTTCACCGCCATCGTGCAGAGTTCCTCTGCAACAACCGGCATTGTGATCGTGCTCGCAAGTCAGGGGTTCCTTCCCCTCCCCGCCGGCATCGCACTCATCTTCGGGGCAAACATCGGCACCTGCTTTACAGCCTGGCTAGCATCCCTCGGGAAATCCTGTGAAGCCAAACGCGCGGTCGCGGTTCACGTCCTGTTTAACATCGCAGGAGTGGCCGTGTGGTTCTTTTTTATTCCATGGCTCGCCGACATCATAACGAGCATCTCGCCTGAATCTTCGAACCTTTCCGGAAACGAGAAACTCGCCGCCGACACACCACGCCAGATCGCGAATGCCCACACTGTATTCAACATCACCAACACCCTGCTATTCATCGGTTTCACGGTCCCTTTTGCCCGACTCGTCACGCGACTCATTCCTGACAAACCATCAACAGCCAGAGAAGCCTACCGCACCAAATACCTCGACACCTCGTTACTCGCAACACCCGCGATGGCACTGGATGCGACACGCATGGAACTGAGCCGTATGGGCAATAAGGTCACACAGATTACCAAAGACGCACTCAGCACCGTGGTTCGTGGTGACGAGCTCTCAATTAAAAAGCTCCACCATCAGGACAACCAAGTGGATGCCGTGCACAGCGCAATTCTTGATTACCTGAGCCAGCTGTCGCGAACGAATCTCGGAACAGATCACGCAGAGCTGTTAAACCAATATCTGGCGGCGGCAAACTATTTGGAAAACATCGCCGACATGGTGGAAACCAACCTCGTGGAAACAGGCAAGCACCGCCTCCATCAGCACCTCACCATCAGCCGTGAAACACAAGCCATGCTCGAGAACTTCCATCGCACCGTGGAGCAACAAGTCGAACTCGCAGTCAAGGCACTGGTCACCAACGACCACGCACTTGCCGCAGAAGTCGTCCAAGCCAAACCCGAGATCACCAAACTCTCCACCGATGCCGATGCCCACCTCTCGCGCAGACTCGGCGCGGACGAGCCTAACAGGATGATGACATTCCACCTCGAATCCGAGCTGATTGAGTATCTCAAGCGCATGTATTACTTCGCCAAACGCATCGCCAAGATCGTGGAAAGCAATCCGTCCAACAAGACAAGGCGGGCACCGGAGGACAGCTAAGCTCCTGGTTTTGCAGCGAGTTTTTCAGTCACGGCGATCAGGGCAATACCACCCACGAGCCATGCGACGGCAATCCAAGTGGATGTCTGAGTGAAGCTAGGAAAATAACGATCCCACGCAATCACCTTGTCCTTGATCGCGCCGGAATAAATCGCGTTTTTCCAAGGCCAGATGATGGCGAGCGAGCCAGCTACAAATCCTGTGATGAGCGCAACTGCGGTGTCGTGATACTTTTTAAACAGCCAACTCAGAATATGGGAAAGTACAATCAAACCTAACACAGCACCAATACCTACAGGAATGAGGATCGGCAGAGACTCGGCAAACTTCATCTGGCGCAGGTTGTCCACGGCATCGAGCATGACCAGTTTGTAGTTTCCCATCAGCAGCAGGACAAAAGATCCCGACACGCCAGGTATGATCATACTGCACATCGCAGCAACACCACACAGTGCCAGATAGCCAGTATTTGTGTTCTCACCTGCTGGACTAAGGAAGGCGAGTGACACGGCAACACCAAGACCTAACAATAGGGCAACAATCTCAACAGTCCGCCAGCTTTTCACCATACGACCAACAGAGAATATCGATGCCAGAATCAGGCCAAAGAAAAAAGCGTTTACCAGTATCGGGTGATCCACATAGGCCACCTTGAGAATTTTCGCCAGTGACAACACACTAGCAACCACACCCAGCCCGAGAGCCATAAGAAAACCGAAATCAACATGCTTGGCAAAGCTTCCAATATCAAATTTCAGCAGGTATCGAATCGCCTTCAGATCAAAGGATTTGAGCGCATTGATGAGTCGCTCATAAATGCCAGTAATAAAAGCAATCGTCCCGCCTGAAACACCTGGGATCACATTTGCCGCACCCATGGCGAAGCCTTTCAAGAACGTTAGCAAATGTTCCATTTTATTGATTGCTACATGCCTAACATCAATCGGCTTGGGTTCTCCAGACCTTCCTTGATACGGATGAGGAATGTGACTGCCTCCTTACCATCGACGAGACGGTGATCGTAACTTAGTGCGAGATTCATCATCGGGCGGATCACCACCTCACCATCGAGTGCGATTGGACGTTGTTGAATCGTGTGCATCCCGAGGATACCACTCTGTGGTGGGCTGAGGATCGGGGTGCTAAGAAGCGAACCGTAAACGCCACCATTGGAAATGGTAAACACACCACCTTGGAGGTCATCAAGCTGAAGCCCACCTTCTCTTGCTTTCTCAGCGTAATCCAGGATGTCCTGCTCGATTTCAGCAAAGCTTTTTTTGTCGCAGTCGCGTACCACAGGAACAACGAGACCCTTCTCTGTACCGATCGCGACACCGATGTCATAAAAGTTGTTCTGAATGATGTCAGTCCCTTCGATCCGACCATTGATAGCAGGCACATCCATCAGTGCTTCCACTGTGGCTTTAATGAAAAACGACATGAAACCGAGCTTACAGCCATATTTGGTCATGAAGTTCTCCTGCACCAGTTTACGCAGATTCATGACGGCTGTCATATCAACCTCGTTGAAAGTCGTCAGGATAGCAGCAGTTTGCTGTGCATTCACCAAGTGACTGGCGATCTTGCGGCGCATCATGCTCATTTTTTTACGAGTGGTGCGTCCATTATCCTCAATCTGGGGCGAGCCAGCGCGCTCGGGTGGATCAGGAACAACAGTGAGGTCGGGTTTGAGATCGACCTCAGCAGCTGCTGGAGCCGGTGTGGCCACTACCGGCTGCGCGGGAGCCACGTTTGAAACCGGAGCGGGTGCCGGGGCAGCAGCTGGAATAGGTGTTGGAGCGGCAGGAGTGTCACTCGCTGCAGGAGCAGCACCTGTCGTCAAAGTGGCAATCACGGTTCCAATCGCCACTTCCTCACCTTCTGCGACGATGGTCGCAATAACGCCATCGGCCTCAGCCTCCAGCTCATTGGAAATTTTATCAGTCTCCAGAGTCACCAGTACATCACCCTTGCTAACGTGCGCTCCGTTGGCGACGTGCCAGTGTCCTACGTTGGCGGAAGTGATTGATTCTCCAGCGGCAGGCACCTTGATTTCGATGACCTTGACTTCACTTTCGGAAGGAGAAGGGATGGCCGAGGCAGATTCTCCAGCGGAATCCCCAGAGGTTACAGCAGCGGGCTGCTCAGAAGCAGGAGTAGCGGCAACCGAGGATTCCTCGATAACCGCGACCACAGTGCCTATGGCGACTTCCTCCCCTTCCTGCACGCGGATGCGTAACGTGCCATCGGAGTCTGCCATTAAATCGTTAGACACCTTATCAGTTTCGATCGTGAGAACGGTCTCGCCTTTGGTAACGGTTTCACCGTCCTGCTTGTGCCAGCGAGCGACATTTGCCGAGGTGATGGACTCTCCGACGTTTGGGATTTTGACTTCTGTGGCCATGAAAATCTTTGTTTGTTAGAATTGTGATGGATGATCAATTATACTTCGTATGCCTGTTCAATAAGCATCTTCTGTTCGCGGACGTGTTGCGCCTTGGACCCGGCTGCTGGGCTGGATGATCGTTTGCGGCCCGCGTATCGGATACGCGAACGGAGCACTTTCTCAAGCCTCGGCTCGATGTATGTGTAGGCACCCATGTTTTGTGGTTCCTCCTGCGCCCACACCCATTTTTTTGCCTGCGGATACTGGCTGACGATAAGCTCGAGCATTTCTGTATTGAAGGGATAGAGCTGCTCAATGCGGATGATCGCTGTGTTATCGATTTCCTTTTCCGCACGGTGCTGCGCGAGATCGTAGAAGACTTTACCAGTACAGAAAATGACGCGTTCCACCTCATCGGGACGCTCGAAGTCCATGGTATCCGGCAGGATCTCTTGGAAGCATGCACCCTCGAGAAAGTCCTCCTCTCTGGAGACTGCCTCGGGACGAGTAAGTAGACTCTTTGGAGTCATCAGCACCAATGGCTTGCGGAAGCCACGCATCTGCTGCCTGCGCAGGGCGTGGAAATACTGCGCAGGAGTAGAGATGTTGCCCACCTGAATATTGTCCTCCGCACAAAGCTGAAGGAAACGCTCGAGACGGGCACTTGAGTGCTCGGGCCCCATTCCCTCGTAACCATGCGGTAAAAGCATGACCAGACTGCTCGGCGTCTGCCACTTGGATTCGGCGGACGCTATAAACTGATCAATGATGACCTGTGCACCGTTGCCAAAGTCACCGAACTGAGCCTCCCACATGATCAGCATGCTTGGGCAGCCCAGCGAGTATCCATAGTCAAAACCTAATACCGCAGCCTCGGATAGCAGGCTGTTGTATACGCAAAACTTCGCTTGGTTATCAGACAGATTTTGCAGAGGAATGAAACGTTCACGAGTTTCCGAATCATAAAACACCGCGTGGCGCTGACTGAACGTTCCACGCCTCACGTCCTGTCCGGATAGCCGCACGGGATGCCCCTCCGTGAGCAACGAGCCCCAAGCGAGGGACTCAGCGAATGCCCAGTCAAAGCCTTCACCTTTTGCCAGGGCATCAACGCGGCGCGGGACAAAACGTTTCGCCAGTGTCCTGTGCAGGTTGAATCCCTCAGGTATAGTTGTGAGTGCCTTACCAATATGCTGAAGTTGATCTCGCGAAATCCCGGTAGGCACGGGTGCATGAGAATATTTTGGTTGGGGTTCTGCTGTAGAGCCACTGAAAATAGTGCGGTCCCCTGCCTCCATATGGGCGACCATTTTCTCGTAGCCTTTTTCGAGTTCCTGATCGACCTCATGCTCAATCTGGTCGGCCTGCCCCTGCGTCAGGAGGCCCTGGGAAACGACGCGTTCTTTATACAGATCCCCGATAGGTTTGCGCGCATCAACTTTTTTGTAGATATGCGGCTGGGTAAATGCAGCCTGATCCGCCTCGTTGTGTCCGTGACGACGGTAGCAATACATATCAATCACGATGTCCCTGCTGAATGTCTGACGGAACTCAAGGGCAAGCGCTGCGGCCCAGACCAGCTCTTCGGGTTGCTCACCATTGACGTGAATGATGGGAGCCTCAATCATTTTTGCCACGTCCGTCGCGTAGTGCGAGGAACGAGCGTCCTCCGGCATGGTCGTGAAGCCAATCTGATTATTAATGATAATGTGAATGGTTCCACCTGTACGGTATCCGGGAAGTTGGGAAAGATTCAACACCTCCGCGACAGATCCCTGACCCGCGAACGCTGCGTCACCGTGTAGCAAGATAGGCATGACACCCTTACGATACTCCTCGGCGACCTCGGCCCCAGCATCACGCATCTTGATCTCCACCAATCGCTGACGCGCGCGCGCCTTACCCTCCACGACAGCATTCACCGCTTCCAAATGACTTGGATTCGCAGCCAAGCTGACGCGAACTTTTCCATTGTGCAACTCACGAACACCCTCATACCCGAGGTGATATTTCACATCACCATCACCGGCAACCAGATCAGGAACGTAGTTTGGGGTAAATTCATACAGCAGCGTGGTGAGAGACTTCCCAAGAAAATTGCGCAGCACATTCAGACGACCTCGATGAGCCATGCCCATTTCAATTTCGGTGACATTGTGCTCCGGGCTTTTTTCCAGAATGGTATTGAGCAACACCATGGTTGCCTCAGCACCTTCGAGGGAAAACCGCTTCTCCCCGAGGAATTTTTTCGCGAGGAATGATTCAAACATCTGCGATTCCAACAACCATCGCAATACACGACTATCATCCACCTGGAGCTTGTTCTGCTCTTCATGGCGGTGTTCAACGTGATCACGTATCCAGTTTCTCACATCTGTATTGAAGATGTGCATGAACTCAAAGCCCATGTATCCGGAGTAAGTCTCTTCTAGCGCTTGGATCATTTCGCGCAGCGACATCTTCTGCCCTTTACGAAAAAACTGGGTAGACACCTCACGATCAAGATCACTCTCAGAGAGACCAAACTCAGACAACTGAAGACGAGGGTTTCTGGCGCCACCCTCATCAAGTGGATTCAGATGAGCTTGGGTATGACCGAGCGTACGATAGTTGTAGACCAAACTAACAACCTTGCCTCGGAAGTTCAGATAATGTTCATCCTCTGACTTCACCTCGGAGACACTGCTCGTCTGCGGTGCTTGAGCAGCAGTAGCCTCACGATTCTTTAGCTGCGCGGAACCCAGCTCAAAACCTTCGAAAAATGCACGCCAGTCAGAATCAACAGATTCCGGATCATCACACCACGAGTCGTATTTTTGCTCCAATAAATCAGCGTTGAAACGTGAGGATACCGAGGATTTCATGAATCAGGAATTTGGAATTTACAAGGCTAGCTGAGTTTTATTGCTTGGAGCACGCTGCAACTTGGGTCTAAGTAATGGCACACTCTCTGTGAGTCAACGCGCAAGGTTGTCAGCCATAGCATATTTTTTTTGCGCAGCACTCCTCCTACACCTACATCCATGATCGACGTTCAAAATCTCACAAAGCGCTACGGCAGGCATGCTGCCGTCAAAGACATCTCTTTTCAGGTTGGATCTGGAAAAATCGTCGGCTTTCTAGGCCCCAACGGCGCAGGAAAAACCACCACACTACGGATGCTCACGGGCTATCTCCCCCCTACATCAGGGTCTGCCGAGGTTGCTGGCTATGATATTTTCCGCCAGTCACTCAAGGCACGGCGGAAAATCGGCTACATGCCCGAGAATGTACCACTCTACCTCGATATGCGGGTGCGTGAATACCTGAGGTATCGCGCCCAATTGAAGGGACTGGCAGGAAAAGAGGCACGTCAGAACATCTGGGAAGCCATGGAACTTTGCGGGCTGATCAATGTGCGCCGGAAAATGATCAAGACGCTCTCTAAAGGATACCGCCAACGCGTGGGACTGGCAGACGCACTGATCCACCAGCCTGAATTACTCGTACTGGACGAACCGACCAATGGCCTGGACCCAAACCAAATCCGATCCATCCGCAACCTCATCAAGAGACTCGGAGAAAAGCACACCATCCTACTTTCCACTCACATTCTCAGTGAGGTCGAGATGACCTGCGACCACGTCATCATCGTGGACGAGGGAAGAATCAAAGCAACAGGCTCCCCATCCGAACTGGTCGGTCAGATGCGCGCCGCGGGGAAAATCACCGTGGAATTATTTGCCGACCCCGAGACGTCAGCAGGTGCCATTAGCCGCCTCGACAGCATAAAAAAAGTCATCCAAGAGGACTCTGGCGATGAATGGACCCGCTTCTCTGTCCTTGTCGACTCAGGAACCGACACCCGCGAAAAAATTGCCAACCTCGCCAACCAGCACGGCTGGCCAATCCGCACACTACACCGCCACACCGCCACTCTGGAGGATGTGTTTGTAGAGCTGACGAGGAAGGACTGATTGATCGGGTGTCTGAAATCGAGTGCCGGAATCCAAGCTATGCCGGAGCAGGCAGCTCGATCGAATCTTCGCTATCTGGCACCTCTGAGTTTTTCTTCATCTTGGAGCGAACCTTATCGGCAGCATCCTTACCAGCTGCCGCGCCTTTCGCCACACCATCTTTGACGGCTTGCGGGACGAATTCGTTGGCAAACGCTCCGGCAAACACCGCTCCATAGGTGGCTCCATAGGCAACGTCAAAAATGACATCCGCGATGGCTGACTTCAGTTTCGGCGCTGCTTCGCGCGCCTTGGCCGTAGCGTCCTCCTTACCTGCGCGGAATGCGTCCGAGCAGGATTCAAAGTGACGCTTTTCCTTCGTGTCCTTGTTCTCTTCGTGATGATTGTTTTCTGTGTTCATGGTATTATTTGTTAGAGTTGTGAGAGGTTAACCAAAACCCCTCCTGGTTACGTTGGACTAGAGCACGGATCCGTGTCATCCACCGTTACAATCGCTCCGTTTATTTATAATGCCAATGGAAAATCCAGCTACCGCATCATCAACCACGCAAGAAAAGCCAAGAGAATCAGGCAGAGAATTGACAAGGTCATATAAATCACAAACTTCACGTCACCATCCGCTGGTCGATGATCGTGATCACTGCGACCGTGCTGGTGTTGAGCAACGCGAGACTGACGGGAACGCGTCGCCTTAACGACAGTCTTGAGCTGCCCGTCCTGACCAATCCGCGTTTTTTTCTGCTCCATCGTTAGGCGCGTTATATCAAAAGCCTAACGAATCGACAATATCAATGCGCCTAGTGCCTGAAATGCCTATGCCCGGTGAAGATCATCGCAATGCCTGCCTCATCCGCAGCTGCAATCACTTCTTCGTCACGTATGGATCCACCAGGTTGGATGCAGGCGGTGGCACCGGCTTCAACAGCTGCGTTTAGTCCGTCAGCAAATGGCAACATAGCATCGGACGCCATGATACTTCCCTTCAGCGAGAGGCCTGCCTCGTTGGCTTTCCATACAGCAATGCGCGAGGAATCGACCCGGCTCATCTGGCCAGCACCGATCCCGAGAGTACGGTCAGCTCCCGAGTAAACGATGGCATTGGATTTGACGTGTTTGACCACACGCCAGCCGAAGCGCATCGCCCGGATCTCGTCCTCGGTCGGTGGTCGTTTGGTTACAACCTTTTCCTCGATATGATCAAGTCCAAGCGTAGTGTGATCGCGCCCCATCACCATCAATCCACCAGGAGCGGAGCGAATGACGGGGTCTTTTCTAACCCCCTCCCACGCCTCTGTGTTGAGTTTGATGAGACGAAGGTTCTTCTTTTTCTGCAGGATGGCACGTGCCTCTGAATCAAAGTCAGGCGCAATAATAACATCCGTGAAAATCGAAGAAATAATACGAGCCAGACCTTCTGTAATTGAGCGGTTGGTAACGATTACACCACCAAAAGGCGCCTGGGTATCGGTCTCGTAGGCAAGCTGCCACGCCTTACGCAGATCCTCATCGTCCTGGCCCACCCCACACGGATTCGTATGCTTGAGAATACCAACGGTAGGACGTACAAAGTCGGTGATCAGATCCGACGCCGCTTCAATATCGAGAATGTTCGTATAGCTCAGTTCCTTACCCTGAAGCTGGGAAAAAACGTCGGAGAAATTACCATAGAGCGTGGTCGGTTGGTGCGGGTTGTCGCCGTAACGCAACTCACGGTCAAGTGGCTGGCTGATAATGAGGTGGGAGCGTGTACCCTCACCCGATTGGGAAAGGTAATTAGTGATCGCAGTATCGTAAGTCGACGTGCGTAGAAAGACCTTCACTGCCAGTTCCTCGCGAAGCTTAAGGGAGGTATCTGCCTCATGCTCTTCCATCTCGGCAAGCACACGCCCGTAATCGGATGGATCAGTAACCACCGTGACGGACTTGTAGTTTTTCGCCGCACTACGCAGCATGGAAGGGCCGCCGATATCGATGTTTTCGATCGCCTCTTGAAGAGTCACACCATCTTTGGCAACGGTTTCTTCAAACGGGTAGAGGTTCACCACCACGAGATCGATGGGTGGGATATCGTTGTCCTTTGCCTGCTTGAGATGTTCATCATCGTCTCTTTTGTGGAGCAGACCACCGTGAACCTTGGGGTGCAGTGTTTTGACCCGGCCTTCGAACAGTTCGGGCGCACCCGTAAAATCGGAAACATCAATCACGGGAAGACCCGCATCACGCAATGCCTTGGAGGTGCCACCGGTGGAGAGTAGTTCGACGCCGTGCCCAGTGAGACCTTGAGCAAATTCGATGAGGCCCGATTTATCGGACACAGAGAGGAGCGCGCGTTGGATAGCCATAGTATGAGTCCCGTAAAAGGGGTGCCTCGGGCTTAGCCGCTGACGCTACTCGGGGCAAGCGGAATGTACATCATCATCCTCATCCTTGAACCATTTCCACATCAATCCGTCCACCGGGCCGAGCAACCAGGCGATGGCGAGCAGAACACCACCGCAGACAACCACGGCAGCCGCCATGTTGGTATTGAACCAGGCAAAAATGTAGAGCCCACCGACAGCGGAGAGCAGCGCGTGCAGGGCGGCCAGAAGCAACATCGTCTTCAACCGGTGGGTGCACAGGTAGGCAGATGCACCGGGCAAGATAAGCAGAGCGATGACAAGTATGGCACCGACCGCCTGGAATGCCGCCACAGCGATAAAGGACACGGCAAACATCATACCATAGTGAATGATCGCGGGACGATACCCGAAGGAAGCCGCAAGGCCCTCATCAAAGCTACTCAGCATCAGCACTCGATAGAAAAGCGCCATCAACACCACGGAAACCAAGGCCACCCCCGCCATGACCATCAATGGCTCTGGAACCATTTGCCCGCCAATACTGACCATACCACCGTCTAGCAAAAGCCCCAGTTTGCCGTGTAGCACACAGTCCAAGTCAAGGTCTACATTCCTCCCAAGCCGAGTCTCCATAAGCACTACGCCAAGAGCAAACAAAGCGGTGAAGGAAATTCCCGTAGCGGCATCCTGCTTCACCCGAGTCCACTTGTGGATCAGCTCGATAATGACCGTGGATGCCAATCCCGCCAGCCCCGCACCAACAATCAACCAAGGCGACGAAAGGTCACCCGTAAACAAAAATGCAATCACTACGCCGGGAAAGACCGAGTGACTAATCGCATCACCGGTCAGCGCCATACGCCGAAGAATGAGAAATGATCCAATTTGCGAACATGGCAGCGCCACAAAAAATGCCATCAAAATCAGCCAAAGAGCACCAATTCCCAGCGCATCCTCGGTCCAAGGCAATATCAGATAATCCATCATGATACTGGGGCGGGTGATTGGCTAACAAGATGGGTGGGCTGCGGAATCGGCTTTCCATGTGGATCAAGCTCGGGGAAATCAAGATCCTGCTCAAGCTGACGCACCATGTTGGGACCAAGAATATGCTCAATCTTCTCAGCATCCTCATGCACGTGATCCTCCGCGTAGTCCGCCTCATTGGTCAGATAAAGCTCCCACAAGCGGTGATTACGCACAATCTCCATGGCGCGTTTCCAACCGGGCAGAGCCAGGTGAAGAGAAACACCGTCAGCAGAGGGTTCAATGAGGCCGTGCTTCTGCAAAGCAGCGCATTCTTTCCTAACAACATCCTCCGTCAACCTACGTTTGCGTGCCAACATGATGTAGCTGACATCCTCGTGCACAAACCCCTCGCTTTCCAGAATCTGATAGATTGCTTTCAAGGTGTTCTCACGACGAACCCTGCGACGCCGTTTGGCAATGCGCAAGATCCTCGCCAAGACCCCGTGACGTGGCGCCACGAAATACACGCCGCCAAATACAACTGTCGCAGCGAGAGTGATCACCGGACCCGTAGGCATGTCGTTATAATTAGCAGATACCAGACCACCCGACAGCCCGGAGAGCACACCGAACACCACCG
>JARFPV010000046.1 GCA_029288115.1 Akkermansiaceae bacterium
GATCTAGACCAAGCACATTACCATCCTTTGCCAGCAGCAAATCAACACTGATACCTGCAACGCGCTGGCAAAATTTCACCTCAGCGCCTCTTGACCTCAAGGCCTCGGCTACCTCCCGCATAAAAGCATCCGCCTTATACGTCGTCCTTGAGGATTCATCACCAGCACTTAGCTGAGCCAAATATGATCCTAACAAACTGGATAACGAAAGATCAGATGCTTGAAGCGAATGATACACTCGCTGCATGGACTTGGCGCGAGTGATTGAAACATTAAAAACATCAGCACGCTCAACAAAACGAAGTGTGGGCGACCCTACTTTCGCATCAACGGCCAGAGAGAGAAACATAACGTCCCGTTCCTCACCCTGAAAGGTATGGGCTGTACCGATCAATAACTGGTGTGCACTGAGCAGTCGCGACAGCGAAGCTGCATCAAAATCATGCTGTAGACGTGCCCTGATCGCTTCCACTTGATTACGGAATGGCGACAATATCCCGGCGCTAGGACAGCCCGAGGGAGGCTGGTTGGCCGACTCCTCAAGCAGGATTCCCAAGTCCCTGATGATCATGTCGATTTCAGTGCTATTGACACCATTTTCATCACGTTGACCCTTACAAAAAACACCTTGGAGCGCATCATCCTGGTTTTCCCATGGCCGCTCACGCATCACCTGCAAGGTGTTCTGATAAAACCTCTCATTACTAAAAGAAATGATGCGTGGACTACTCCGAAAGTGTTCATTGAGAAACCCGATCTGGCGCTGGCTCTCCACAACCGCTGCTGCATGATCCATGAGGCTGACGTCACGGTAGTTGAACAATTCCTGCTTGGCGGCGGGGACACCAAGCTCATCAGCGAGCGTAGTCTGCCTTGCTTTCGCAAGAAATGACATATGACGCAACTGCCGGGTATCGCCCGCAACAACAATTCTCTTCGCCCGCTGCATCAGGGGCAACACAGAGGCAAGGTCGCACTGGCTAGACTCATCAATGATGGCAACGTCAAACAACTGCTTCTCCATCGGCAACACTCGATGAAGATCATCCAGCGTGGTCAACCAGACAGGCAATGCCTTCAGAACCGATGTGACGTCCATACCTCGGAATACCTGTTCCTGCTCACTACCTCGGTACTTCCTCAAGGCTGCAAGCATGGTTTTGAAATCACGCCGCGATTCTATATTCTCCAGAGTATTCTTCAAAAGTCGCTTTCTTTGCTGGCGAATATAGTGACCTAACCGTCGTTCACGTTGAACATAAAGATCATTGAGATGAGCAGTTAAGCCAAATAAAAAACAGCGGTCCTTAACCCGTTTTGTCATCCAAGCACGCTGTATTTTACGTAGAAAGTTAGGGTTTGGCATGGCCATTATTTCGCCACGTTCAAGTGCCTTGGACCATTCCTTCTCCAACCTAAGTTCTTCTTTGTGCAGCTCGGACATGGCATCCTTCACCTGCCAGTGCAGCTTCTGCAATTCGTGATCCGTGGCACACTCCGTGGTCATCTGCCCTGCCAGACAGGCTTCAATAAAACGTTTAAGCTTTGAGAGATGACCCCGCCTACCTGCACGCACCGTGACTTCGTCACCTCCAATCATCACATCGATTTTCTCTTGCACCACATCCACCGCATGATCCATACGGGAGGCAATCAGAACACTCTGCCCCTCAGCCACGTGATTCAAAGCGATGGCGGCAATGGTAAATGATTTACCTGTTCCCGGAGGACCATGACAC
>JARFPV010000065.1 GCA_029288115.1 Akkermansiaceae bacterium
GGCTACACGGGACACCCGTTCCTGAAAACTCCCCACCTGGATGCCATGGCGAAGGAGTCGATCGTGTTTGATCGCTTCTACGCGGGAGCCCCGGTCTGCTCCCCCACCCGCGCCAGCGTGATGACCGGGCGCACCCCCATGCGCACCAACGTACTCAACCACGGCCACTACATGCGCCCGCACGAAGTCACCATCGCTGAGGCACTGAAAAAGGCTGGCTACCACACCGCTCACTTCGGCAAGTGGCACATCGGATCGGTGCACAAGGAAAGCCCGACCAGCCCAGGAGGACAAGGGTTCGACACCTGGCTGACTGCTCTAAATTTCTACGATCACGACGCCTATTTCAGCGACAACGGCACCTTCAAACAAATCAAGGGACAAGGATCTGTGGTCACCATGGACGCCGCCTTGGATTTCCTCAATGCAAACGCCTCGAAAGACAAGCCCCTCTTCACCGTCATCTGGTTCCCGTCCCCCCACGACCCACATCCAGAAAGATCCAGCCGACCTGATCTATACAAGGACTCCAAACATTACGGCTATTTCCAGGAGATCACGCTGCTAGACGAACAAGTCGGCCGACTCAGAAAAACCCTGCGCGATCTTAAAATCCACGACAACACCATCGTCTGGTACTGCTCAGACAACGGTGGCCTGCTCACCGAGTCGTCCGGTGGCCGGGCCCGAAAAGGCTCAATCTACGAAGGCGGACTACGCGTCCCATCATTACTCGAATGGCCTGCCAAGTATTCGAATCAAAAAATCTCCCTCCCCGCCTCCACCTCCGACATGTTCCCCACTCTGCTGGCACTCGCTGGAGTGAAGTCAGACAGCAAGATCCCCCTCGACGGCATCGACCTGACCCCGGCCATCGAAGGCAAACTCCAGCGCCGACCTAACACGATCGGCTTCTGGCACCACTACACCAAAGGCCAATCAACCTGGAGCGACCGCATCATCAAAACCCTGATGAATGCCCAACAAGCCGGCAAACCCAACCCACATCCGGAGCGTGTGCTTAAAAATGTCAACGAGTTCCCCGCCCGCAAACCCCTCGCCAATGGATCGTATCCGGGACACGCAGCTCTAATCGATTGGCCCTATAAAATCCATGCCATCACAAATGAAAAAAAGGGCACACGCTACGAACTCTACAACCTAGCAAAGGACCCGATGGAAACCAACGATTTGGCAAGACTCAACCATATTGTCTTCAAAAAGATGAAAGCAGCCATCGGCTTGTGGCAAAATTCGGTCATCGCCAGCCTGGAAGGGAAAGACTACCCTAAGTAAACATCAAATTGCCATGAAATCCCTCATCCTCATCACCTGCATCCTCGCCACCGCCTCCAGCCTCATCGCCGAACCACGCACATGGACGTCGTCTGACGGCAAAACAACCACCGCGGAATTCGTCAGCGCAACGGACAGCACTGTCACCATCCGAAAAGGCAGAAAGACCTTCACTCTCCCGCTCGATAAAATCTCCGAGGCCGACCGAGACTACGTCAAGAAACGCCTTACCGAAGCGAACAAGCTATCAGTCGACTCCCTCGGTGAGCATGCCAAATACGCCAAAGCCGCCTGGGTGAAGGGCGAATACAAATCTCTCAAGTTTCAGATCCATGCACCTGACGCTTTCGCAAAAGATAACAAGCTGCCCCTTGTTGTTTTTCTCCATGGAGCCGGCGAGCGAGGTAGCGACAACCAGAAACAAATGGACGGTCGACCTGAGAAGTTCACCTCGAAAAAAAACCTCTCCAAACGCCCGTGCATCGTCATCGCCCCGCAGTGTCCGGCGAGTGATTACTGGACGAATCAAAAGCACGTCGACACCGTGCTTTCCTTGATCAAGGACATCACGAAGAACATGCCGGTCGATGAAGACCGCATCTACATCAGCGG
>JARFPV010000088.1 GCA_029288115.1 Akkermansiaceae bacterium
AAGCGTGCTCAAGGTGACCACCGATGGGTTTGATACCTCACCGATCCTACGCGGTGCCTGGATCTCGAAAAACATCGTTGGGATCCCACTCTCGCCGCCACCGGAAAGTGTCCCGGCCCTCGAGCCCGAGCATGGCAAGGAGGCGAAGACATTGCGCGAACAGATCGACCTGCATAAAAGCAAGAAGTCGTGCTACGCCTGCCACAAGAGCATCGACCCGTATGGCTTTGCCCTGGAGAGCTTTGATGCCACCGGCGTGTGGCGCACCCAATACAAGGTGAAGCAGGCGCACGGCGGGACATTCATGTATCGCCCCAAAGGATACTACAAACTGGGCGCCCCCGTCGACGCCTCCGGCGAGATTGATAAACACACATTCGATGATATCTTTGGATTGAAAAAGATCCTGCTGTCGGATCAGCAGAAAATCGCCTACAACTTTGCCAAGAAATTTTTCGAATACAGTAATGGCTATAAACCGAATCTGAACCAACGTCTGCACATCTGGGACTTCATCGATCAACAACCCGGGAACGACAACATGAAAACCCTGGTCACCGAAGTGCTGACCTACTCACTCACCCAGCAAAAACAATGAAGCAATACAACCGTAGAGAATTTCTGAAATTTGGTGCCGCGCTACCACTTGCGATGCACTCGCTCGACCTGCACGCCGCGACCAAGAAAGCGTCAGCCGCTCCGCCGAAACGCATCATCTTCATCTGTAACTCACTTGGGTTTTACGAACCGAATTTCTTTCCCTCAAAACGGGGTGACTTTTCCACCTCGAAATATCTGAAGGACATGAAGGTCGCCGACAAGATGACCATCTTCCAGAATCTCTTCCACCCGGGGATGGAAACGAGTAACCATGACTCGGAAAAATCCTTCCTCACCGGAGCACCTGCACCGGAGGCAACGAGTTTCTCTAACACGAATTCGCTCGACCAGATCCTAGCCCGCGAGATGGGCGGTGATACCCGTTTTCCGTTTCTCTCGTTCAGCATCTACGACCGCGGTTGGGGTTGCTCGTGGAACGACCGCGGTGTTGCCA
>JARFPV010000194.1 GCA_029288115.1 Akkermansiaceae bacterium
TGACTACACTGCATTCAAAAGGCAGTTCCCTGCCTCTTTGCCTACCGATCCGGTTTATTCTGCCGATCATCCTTTTCAGGTGCCTGTGCTCGACCCACCCATGATCCAGAATACTATCAACGACATGCTTCCATCCGCCCCTGGGGTGGATGGATGGCAGGTTCACGAGATCAAGGCATTAGGCCCAACTGCAGTTCGTCTGCTTGCCAAGTTATACGTTGCCATTGAAGCCCACCACATATGGCCATCGTGTTTGCAGGAGATTCCCATTGCTTCTTTGCGTAAGGGGTCAGGTGAATCTCCTGCAGATATTCGGCCCATCTCACTTGCCTCTTTGCTTTACCGCATTTGGGCTAAAACGCGGTTTAAACAGCTCCAAACATGGCATCTCAGCTGGCTCCCGGACCAGCTCAGAGGAGGTGCTCCCGGTAGGGAAGCCATCGATGCTTTCTACCTTGTTGCCCTTGAGTCTGAGCAGACAGTCAGCGGTAGGCGCGACTTACACGGCATCCTGTATGACTACACAAAATGTTTTGATAACGTTGCGTGGTCTATCGAAAAGGGCCTAATGCACGATCTAGGCCTCCCTGAGAATATCCTTAAGCCCATGTACTCCTTTGCGAAAAACATACATAGGAGGTTCAAACTCGGGGATTCTGTGGGACCGGCGTTCCCAAACACGAACTCCATTTCACAGGGATGCCCCCTTGCCATACTCCGGATTAACGCAATCATTGCAGCATGGGTACGAATCATACAATCACACCACCAACTGCCTTTGTGCTCTGTTGGGGGCTTCGTTGATGATCGCAACCTTCGCACTACTGATCTTGATCAGCTCCGCAAGGCTATCGATGTTACGGCCTCTTTTGATAAAGCCACTGATGCCGTAGTTAATGCCAAGAAGACGGTTCTTTTTGCAACCAGCGCCACTGCAAGACAGAAGATGTCCAACATCTGTCTCGACAACCGTCGCCTTGACACGGTTAAAGACGATCGCTTGTTGGGTGGTCACCTAACCTTCACGAAGCGACGGGCCAGGTGGTTAGCTAACGACCGAGCTCTAAAGTACATGCGCGTTGCGCAACGCGTTTCCATTTGCCCCTTAAACTACCCCGCACGAGAAGTCCTGCTGGCCACTTCAGGTGCGACTAAATACACTTTTGGACTAGAACTCGGGGCACGCACGGGAAAAGTGGAAAAACAGTTGCGGCGTGCGGTCCTCAACGCACTGTGGACCAGACGTTCCAGCAAGTCTGCCGATATTGTTTTAACTCTATGCTTCAGAGGCCACAGAATCGACCCTGTCCAGCAACGCGTTACACAACCCTTCATAATTGCACGGCGCCAACTACTTAAACACCCTGCCTTGCTTCCTCTGTGGTCACACACATGGCTGACCACCCAAGAAGCACGTGCTAAGTTCAAAGACTTTCGTTCCAATGCTGTGGGCCCGCTCGCAGTCCTGGACCATGCTTGCCGTGCGCTCGGGTGGGAGTGGACATCACCCGTTGAGTTCACAGTGCCTGTTGGCCACGGACGCAGCATCTTACTCCACCTCACTAATCTATCTAATGACTATTTCAAACACATCTTGAGATGGGGAGCCAGTAGAATGTTGTGGAGCAGTGCTTCTGCTAGTCGGAAACACCTACGAGGGATCCAACAAGGCATTGATAAACCCACTACGCTTGCCTTGTTGAACAGTCGCGCACTTACTCCTTACGACCAAGGAATACTGCGCGCGATCCTTGCTGATGCAGTCACTACGCAGGTCAGTAAACATAGAGCACGCATCGAGGCCCACCCAGTCTGCCCATACTGTTGGGGCGAGGACGAAACTGTCCATCATTTGTTTTGGAGCTGCCCCTCATGGCAAGCCATCAGAAATTCTCACATGTCATTGGCCCAACAGCATTCGTGCACTCAGTTGCCTGCCGTTACACAACGCACAGGCATTTTTCCACTCACTGTGCTGCAAGCTGATCACATTGTGGCTGTGCACCAAGATGTAAATCTTCAAGGCAAACCTGGCCGCCTACCCTCCAATCCTTGTGACTTTGCACGCCAACTGCAACACATGATGGTAGACATTCTTAAAGCGCGTAATGCCACGGAGCAGTCTGATCCTCCTGAGGATTTCGACCCTTCTCATTTTGCCCTGCCGTTGCCGCGAGCGCCGACAAGCCAAGAAGACACTACGTTGAGCAACAGACCTGCCCCTGCAGGTCCGGTCCCGGTTCCCAAACCGACACACGATGATCAAGGCCTTTTGCTGTCCACCTCTCTTCGGCCAGGAGCGTCTAAATACCAGCACGTCCAATTTAATAGTAAGCAAAATTTCTTCACATTTGTAATCCCCCATGAAGGTAAACGTCACCATGGCGGTCCTTTCCGCACTGATAGCGAGGCCGCTGCCGCCGTGCGCGATTTCCTCGCTATGCTCGATTGCGGGTCGGCACCCATGACACGTGGTGAGAAAAGAGAAGCCAAGTTCAGTGCTGAACTTGAAAAACGGCTAGAAAAGTTGAATGCAAACGCTCATGAGGAGGGTCGGCACTGTGTACTTGATGTACACAATCCTGCTTGTAAATGGTGCCACAAGACCGTCCATAGGTATTATGCTGAAAAGTTTGCCAATGCGCAGTGTGCAAAAATCTCTGGAAAGGTTGATCAGAGTGGGTCCATAACCAGGGCCTCTAAACTTTCGGACACGAGAACACAGGCGTTGCAACAAATTGTTGATCAACATAACACTACTGCGCAGAAAAAGGGCCAGCATGTTGTGACGAACGTGCGAGAGCCTGTTTGCAAGCATTGCCGCCAATCAGTCAGTAGGAATTATGTTAAAAAATGGATGGTGAGAGCCTGCCCTGCGGCCCCAACAATTCCGGATGAAATCCCACCTGAGCCACCACCGCCGCGCACCAGACTGCGTGGCAAGACAAGCGTGCGATGCTAAGGATTGGCCTCCAGCTGACGGTTAACCCTTCGTTAGGTTACGGCAGCTTCACAAG
>JARFPV010000200.1 GCA_029288115.1 Akkermansiaceae bacterium
CCTACTATCAAGATTAAACACCTGCCCGGATGTGTGCGGCATCTGCTGGTGTAAAAATGCAACAAACTCCCCGACGGCCTCGGGGGTGTTGAATCTGCCGAGCATGTGTTTTTGCAACACGGCCTGCTTCACCTCATCGGATAGATTGTCCGTCATCTTGGTTTCAAGAAACCCGGGCAATATCGCATTCACCCGCACATTGCGCGGACCAAGTTCCTGCGCCATGGATTTCATCATGCCTAACAAGGCCGACTTCGCCGCTGCGTAATTCGCCTGCCCTGCGGGCGGGTGAATCGCTGAAAAGCTGGAAATGAATATGATGTGTCCACTACGTCGCTTCATCATGCTGCGCGACACCTCACGGGCGCAATGAAAAGCACCCTTCAGATTCACCCGCATCACTTCGTCCCACTCTTTCTCCGTCATGCGCGCAAGCGGCTTGTCCAATGTCATACCGGCATTACAGACTAACAGGTCGATATCACCCACCTCACTGAAAAAAAAATTTACAGCATCTGCATTCGTAACATCCAGTTCGTCTCGGCTCGGAGCCAGCGCCTTAATCCTGGCCGTTTCCAGCGATGACTGGATCGCCTTTGCCAAATCGCCCGCACCGCCAGTGATGAGGGCTTGGAATGAAGGCATAGGGAGATTACTTAGGTTGCCGGTGGACAAGAGTGTCCACCCTCCTTAGACAAGCATCAGCGCGGGATTCTCGATGAGTTTTTTCACCTCGTTGATGAACTCAGCTCCAACAGCGCCATCGACGACACGGTGGTCGCAGCTCACGCCAATGTTCATGCGTTGGCCAATGACGATTTCACCATCCTTCACGACTGGCTTCTGCACAATGGCACCCACGCTGAGGATCACCGCTTGAGGCGGGTTAACAATCGCATCAAAGCTATCAATCCCCCATGCACCGAGGTTGGAAACGGTGATCGTACCTCCGTCGAACTCGTTAGGCATGAGTTTCTTATCGCGGGCACGCCCTGCAAAGTCTTTTACCTGCTGAGAAATCTGCAGCATTGTCTGGTCGGCAGCATCCTTGATCACTGGCGTAACCAGCCCGTCATCCACTGCGATGGCAACGGACACACCCACTTTCGCGAACTGCACAATGTGGTCGCCATTAAATGAAGCATTCACTGCGGGAACGGCTTGTGCGGCATTGATAACCGCCTTGAGAACGAAATCGTTCACGCTGTATTTATTGCCGTGGGTCTGTTCAGCCTGAGCATTGATCTGCTTACGCAATGTCATCAACGGCTCAGTGTCTACCTCAACATGCAGGTAGAAATGCGGGATCGTTGTCTTGGACGCAAGCAAGCGATCCGCGATGATCTTGCGCATCGAGGAAAGCTCGATTCTCTGATCCTCGGCAGCAACGGTCGGGGAAATGGCAGCCGGTGCAGGTGTTTCAACAGCTGCCGGAGTCGGAGCGGGTGCAGGCGTAACTGGTGCAGGCGTAACTGGTGCCGGTGTTGCTTGCGACTGGGCTGCCTGAGACCTAGCTGATGCTGCAAGTGCGCTTGCGGCATTGGAAAGTGATTCGGTAGCGGGTGCAGGCGCTGCTGGCTGTGCTACTGGCGCAGAGCCCGCCGACTCGACATCTGCCTTAACGATTCTTCCTCCCGGGCCGGTGCCTTGGACTCCGGCAAGATCGACACCACTGGCTGCCGCGATTTTTCTGGCAAGCGGAGACGCCTTGATACGTTCGCCATTAGCAACCACCGGTGCTGCTGCTACGGGTGCTTGAGCTACGGGGGCCTCCTGTGGTGCTGCCTCTGGTTGCTCAGGAGCCGCTGGTTGCTCAGGTGCCGACTGCTCCACTGCTGGAGCCGCACCAGCTTCCTCACCATCCTCAAGAAGGACTCCGAGTATGGCACCGACCTCGGCTTTTTCACCCTCTTGAATACGCATTTCCGACAGCACGCCTTCATCGAAGGCTTCCATCTCCATGGTTGCTTTATCGGTCTCGATCTCGGCGATCACGTCACCGATTTCGATCTCGTCTCCGACTTGCTTGTTCCATTTTACGAGAGTCCCCTCCGTCATGGTGTCGGAGAGCTTGGGCATTTCAATATTGATAGGCATGGGAAAGTGGAATTATCTAGGCAGAATACATCGGTTAAACATGCGACTTGGGCAAGCCGATTATACAAAAAGAAAAGACCGTGCCCAGAGGAACACGGTCTTTGAAAAAGTAAGTGCAGTGGCAGAACCAATTACGGGGACAGAGGCAAGTCCTTCATGGTAGGAATCAGGCCAATGCCGGGCTCACCAGTGCTACCTTGAGCGGTTGCGCGGGAGGTGACTTGCTTGCTCACGATACCGCAGCACTCGGTATAAGGATTGAAGCTAGAACCGCAATTCGTGCACCAATGCTTTTTATCATGCGTGGTGGTGGTGGGCACACGGTCGGTAACGACATATGATGAGCTTTTAGCACCTTTGCCACCATAGACAGTACGCTGATTCTCTGTAAATGTAGTCACCTCCTTCTGAGCGGAAAGTGAACCAACACAGGGAAAAATACTACAGCAGGATGAGAACGCCAATGAGATGGCAGCGAGAGCGAGGAGTTGGATCGTAGTTTTCATGAGCGGACAGCAGTCTAAGAATTATTCTTGGGGCCTTGCAATGAAAAAGGAGGGAAAAAACCATGCCAAAAACGGCGATCATTCAGCCAATGGGATCGGCCAAACATTCGGATGGTGCTTTTCCACGTGAAAACACCACCGTTCTATGAGAGTATCCACCGTTATGAAGAATTTGTTTGTTTTATGTTGTACTCTACTTTCTCCGGCTGTTCTCACCCAGACATACGCTACCAATGTTGGGCTCGGCACGATAGAACAACCAATCAATCTGGTAACAAAGTCGGATCCTGCATCAATCCCGCTCGGTGCCGTGATTTATGAATCCAATTACAACTACGGGGTACATCCGGTCATATCTGCAGCCCGCCCATGCCGGCACGGTGCCATGGTCTGGAAAGGAGGATCAGAGCTCAACCAGAATCTCGCGAGTGTGTTTGGTATTTTTGTGGAACCCAAGGACCCGTCCAATGTTCCCTACGACCCTGTGGTCATTCGGGTCAAGGCATGGAAAAAACCAGCCTACTCGCCCTACTCCAAGGAGCAAGTCTTGGCGGCTACCCTGCATTGTCTGTTGCGGTCTGTGGGGGCCAGCAAAAAACATCCACTTCGCATTGAGGTCGTTGCCGAGGATACCGAGGATGCAGCTTGGGCAAAAAAGTATACCCGACTCTACATCAACATGGACGAAGAATACAAACGACTCAGCACACCAACTCCAGTTCCCGGCACCCGGCTGGAAACAGATCACTTTGGAGTCACTCACGTTGTGTTCACCAAAAACACAACCAAGCCCAAGCTTGCGAAGCCGGATGTGATGATTGCCTCCCGCTTGGGTGGCGAGAATGAATCGGAAGGCACCTGCGTCATGATTCCTGTATGGACAGGTTTCACCAAACAGGAAACCAAATTGTCAGCAGCTGTCCTGCCCTGCGGACTATACTACGATCTGTTCAACCCCGGATCATCATTACGTGCTGATGCCAATGTTCTGCCCTCATCCGACAGATATTTCCGTATGGGTCATGGGGCGGCAGGAAACACCAACGAGGTATTCTTGGATGTGGGAGGCGTCACGGAGCACGATCTCGCTGCGGCGCTCTATGGGATCATTCTCACCACTCAGCCAACCGCGGAAAAACCACTGCAAATCACCCTGCGCCCGACCAGTTGGGAACACGATAAGCTCACCACATTTGTTACCGCCAATGGATGGAAAAAAGAACAATACGGCGGATCAGCCGCCATATCCTGCCAATTCATCATTGACCCTAAGAACGGCAAGCTAACCCGAGGAAGCCTGCCACAGATTGAGATCAAAAAGACCAATCGCGGCAGCTACTGGACAAAGGACAGACGTGCCGAAAATCCAGACGAATAACCTGGTTACGCAATCGTCAGCACCTGCTCGACGATGCGGCGCGGGTTCGGCAGCTGTTCGTCTTCAATGGAGGGAGAATAAATCGCCGGAGCATCGAGTGTGCAGACACGTTTGACCGGGGCATCAAGGTGATCGAATGCGTGTTCCTGAATGAGCGTGGTGATCTGAGATGACACACCGCAGAACGGCTTACTCTCATCAACGAGCACCGCACGGTTGGTTTTCATGACGGTATCGATGATGGCCTGTTGGTCGAGCGGTCGGATCGAGCGCAAATCTAACACCTCGGCATTGATTCCGTGCTCGGACTGAAGCGTTTCAGCAGCTTCCAAGGCACGCAGGACACTGCGGCCGTGGGCAATCAGGGAAACATCGCTACCCTCACGTTTGATGTCGGCTTTTCCTAACGGCACGAGATGGTCGCCATCGGCAGGGTCAGGAACCTCGCCTGATGTACCGTAGAGAAGTGTGTTTTCCATGACGTAAACAGGATCGTTGTCACGAATGGCCGACTTCATAAGCCCCTTGGCATCGGCTGGAGTGGCGGGCGAGCAGACTTTGAGCCCTGGGAAAGATGCAAACAACCCTTCCGGAACATGCGAGTGCGTAGCACCCACGCCGGTTCCACCGTTGGCTGGGCCCCGCATCACGATGGGCACATTGCAGAGGCCGCCGGACATGTAGCGCACGCATGCTGCGTTGTTGACGAGCTGATCGAATGCCACGGAGTGGAATGACCAGAACATGAGCTCCATGACAGGTCTAACACCTAACATAGAAGCACCAATCCCCATGCCGATGAATCCGGCCTCGGAAATCGGGGTGTCGACGATACGTTTGCAGCCCCACTTTTCCCAGAGTCCTTCAGTGACCTTGTAGGCACCGTTATACTGGGCAACTTCTTCACCCATGAGCACGACATTTTCGTCGCGGGTGAGTTCTTCGTCAAAGGCTTCGCGGAGGGCGTGGCGGTAAAGGATTTCTCGCATGATTTTTCAGTAGAAAGTAGTGAGTAGGGAGCGGAAAATGAATTAATCGTTAAAGAAGTGGCGGCCAACCTGTGAGGCCTCGGTGTTGTTGTCCGTCTCCCAGTAAACGTCTTCAAAAATTGACTCCACGGTGGGTGCGGGTGATTCATCGGCAAACTTGGCGGCGGCAACTGCCTCTTGCTTGGCTTCCTTGTCGATATTATCCGCATCCACATCCGTGAACACAGCTTCCTCGATCAGGCGGCGACGCCAAAGACGGAGCGGATCGTGGTAAGTTTTGTATTTCTCAATTTCCTCGGGAGTGCGGTATTTTTTCGCATTCGCATCAGCAACCGAGTGACCGTAGTAACGGTAGGTGGCGATCTCTAACACTGTAGGCTTACTCTCCTTGCGAGCGCGCTCCATCGCAATATGGGTCTTGGCACGGACTTCGTAAACGTCCTCACCATTGACTAGGTCCCAGTCCATGTCATAGGCCTCAGCACGTTGTGCCAAACAATCTTTGTAAGCACTCGAGCGCTGCTGGCTGGTGCCCATGGAGTAACCGTTGTTTTCGATGATATATACAACCGGCAATTCAAACAGGGCGGCCAGGTTCAGTGACTCGTGGAAAGCACCTTGGTTGACCGCACCGTCGCCGAGGTAGCAGAGGCAGCAACCTTTCTGCTCTTTGTATTTCACCCCGTAGGCAAGCCCCAGCCCGAGAGGCGTCTGTCCTGCAACAATACCGTGGCCTCCCCAGAAATTTCTGGACGGATCAAAAAGGTGCATCGATCCTCCCTTACCTTTGGCAGCACCTGTGGCTTTACCATAAAGCTCGGCCATGCATGGGTTCATTTCCATCCCCACGGCAAGGGCGTGTCCGTGACAACGATAAGCGGTGATAACGTGATCGTTATCTCCGCAGAGCGAAATCGTTCCAACTGCGACCGATTCCTGACCGATGTAGAGGTGGAGGAACCCCCCCATTTTTCCGCCGTTGTAGAACTTGAGCGACGTCTGTTCAAAGCGGCGGATACGCGCCATATCACGGAAGAGGTCAATCTTCTGTTCAGCCGTCAGGTTCTGGTTAATCTTGGACTGGGAGAAATCGAGAGGAGATGCTGGTGAATCCATCGGTAAAAATTACGTGTTGAGAGAGAAAGTGCCCTAGTGGCTGGTGGGGAGAGGTTCAAGCCCAAACCGACGAGCTGTATTGAATTTAGGAAATTTGAGTGTCGCCACGAATAACAACGTAAAAACGGTATTGGCGCAGAGGCTGTTGCGGAAGAAGACCCAGGTGGGAGGGTAGCCGGGAGTTCCGTTCCATAGAGCCATGGTCAAACCCTCCATCGTCTTCGGATACGCAGGAAAGGCAACAAAGCTGTAAATATTGGTGATCAGATAGAAAGTCGTTGCCGCCAGCAGAGTGCCGCCAACCAGCTTAAGCGGAGATGCTTTCCCCCGGAATTGATACCCCACAATGGCACAGACGAGCATGGCCGCGAGAATCACCACATCAACCATACCAAATGCCTGGTGTCCTTGAATCATGCTGGTAATGGGACCGCCCAACACCCAAGCAAATGCAGCTGCGGGCAGCAGCAGTGGACAAACGCGAGCAAACACCGCCGCGCAAAAGAACAATGCGGCAAACGGCATGATGTTTGGCAGGTTGTCACTGGTATATGCGCCTCCGATTCTGAACAGCAGCAATAATGAGATCAGCAGTGCAAGAGGGATGATATCCTTTTTCACGGAGAAAAACTAGCACTGCTGATGGGCTTGACCAGAAAAATGAGTCTGCATGCCACGAGTCGGAGGACAAATCAGGAATTGAGCATACGCAATGCATCACGCAGCAGGTCTTCGGTAGGAGCTTCCGGCTTGAGCTTGGAAATCGCCGCAACCGCCTTGCGCGCCTCAGCCTGTTTGTATCCCAAGCCTATCAATGCAGACTCGGCATCCACGGCAGCGCTCGGCACAGACTCCCCTGCCGCAGCCTGCCAAGCCTCGGCTACACCTACCTTGTCCTTGAGTTCCAAAATAATACGCTCAGCGGTTTTTTTACCCAGCCCTTTGATTTGAGCCAGAGCCGCAGCATCTCCATTAACAACGCATGATTTAAAATGCTCGACCGGCATGCCACTAAGTACCGCCATCCCGATCGCGGGACCAATGCCTGTCACCCTCTCAATCAGTAAGAGGAAAAGGTCTTTTTCCGCGACCGAAGCAAATCCATAGAGCGTGTGTGCCGTTTCACGAACGTGCAAATGCGTGTGCAGATCTACTTCTTTACCTTCTATCGGATTGATCGCGTCATAGGTGCCTAAGGAGACTGTCAGCAAATAACCCAGCCCATTGACATCCACCACGAGCCTGCCAGGCAGAGCTTCTAACACATTTCCCCGTATCCGTGCGATCATACGCCGTCATTACAGCCCTTCGCCTCCCCTCGAGTCAACAGGAATTCTTCAACCGCCGTGCGCACCGCCAGTCTGTGGCATGCCACCCGTTTCTCAAGCGACAGCGAACTAGGCGTCTCCAAGGTATACGACACACGTGTCCCCATCTCCGCCATGTAGATCGCCTCAGGCCATTGTTCCGGATAATCGGCACGTGGCTCATGGAAAATCCACCCGGGTTCGCGGACTTTATGATCGTCAATCAGCAGACTAGGCTCGGTGGGGATTTCCTTTGCAGCGGCATTGAGAATCGCCTCCGCAGTGCTTGGACATCCTCTTTTTTGAATTTCATACAGATAGAAGCCGGTGCTCTCCCAGTCCTCGTGTAATGAAATAAACATCTCGGGCACGGGCTGCTTTTCCAGCCAATTGACATGCGCGCTCACTTCTTTGGTAGTTTTTCTCAGATAGTCACGGTTCAGATCTACGCCTTGAGCATTTTCACGCGTCCCCAAAGCCAGTCCTGTGGGGTTAACTACGGGACAAATCCGCCATTCAATTCTATCATCAAAACACCCGCAATCGAGCAACTCCCGCATTGCCAGAACTCCTGCAGGCTCATCTCCATGCATTCCCGAGGAAAGATATACTCTCGGAGAACCTTCCGAAATTTTAGTATATGCAGGAATATCATAACCACTAACCTCTTCCAGCACCTCACATAGAAAACCCGCCTCAGCAGCCGCTCTGCGGAAATCCAGCAAATATGACATCACATCAAAACTCACACCCATTTGATAAACATCCCTGCATAAATACACAACCCTTGACTCTGATCTCTAGATTCTAGACTCTTAGCCCCATGAACGTTCTCGTCGTCGGAGGTGCAGGTTACATTGGAAGTCACTGCGTCAGACAACTACAAGCTGCAGGCCACCATCCTGTCGTGCTCGATAATCTAGTGTATGGCCACCGGGCTGCGGTCGCGGATGACGTCACCTTCTACCAAGAGGATCTCGGTAACCGACCCGCTGTCACCAAAATCCTGACCGAGGAAAAAATCGATATCGTCATGCACTTCGCCGCTTTCATCAATGTGGGCGAGTCCGTCCACGCTCCACTGAAATACTACGCAAACAACGTCGGCAACACCATCCAGCTATTCCTCGCCATGACTGATGCAGGGGTCAACAAGTTTGTATTTTCCTCCACCTGCGCCACCTATGGAGTGCCGGATACTTTGCCGCTCGTCGAAGACCTTCCCCAGTCGCCCATTAATCCCTACGGATCCACCAAACTGCACGTCGAACACATCCTCCAGGATCTCGCTCGCTCAGGAGCGATCTCTTCGGCTGTCTTCCGCTATTTCAACGCGTCAGGAGCTGCCGATGACGGAAGCATCGGAGAAGACCATACGCCCGAGACCCACCTCATCCCACTCGCGATCGACGCCGCAACCGGCAAACGAGGAGCACTGAAAATTTTCGGCGTCAACTACCCGACACCCGACGGCACCTGCCTGCGCGACTACATCCACGTCGACGACATCTCTCGCGCGCACATTGCCGTATTTGATCAATTGGAAGAGCCTAACAAATTTATTCATTACAACCTCGGAACTGGAAAGCCCACATCTGTCCGCGAGATCCTCGATGCTGTGGAAAAGGTCACTGGGCTGCCTGTACCCGCTGAGGAAGCACCACGCCGCGCTGGTGACCCCCCGTCACTCTACGCCGATAATACCAAAGCCCGAACCGAACTCGGCTGGGAACCCCAACACATGGACATCGAGTCCACCATCGCCACCGCCTGGAAATGGCACCAGTCACATCCCGATGGATTCGCAGATCCAAAAGACTGATCTGCTAGGAATTTGCTTTTTAGAGTGAGACGGACGTAGGGGGCTTTCAGAGGATGATATGGGGGTTGTTGAGCCCTCGCTCATCGGAGCTTCAACGCGGACCTTATTCGATTACTTCTGCTGCTCCATCTCCTGGATCAACCATTTGGCGAATCCGAGATAAGAATCAGGATTCGATTCCGGTCCCACTGGCCGGGTGTTACCACAGCCATGTGGGAAGGCGTTCAAGTAGTAGTACATGTTCTTATGGTGCTTGGGCAGGCCTCTTTTCCAGAAGGACTTCAACCATTCTCTTTCAATATTTTTGGTATAGTTTTTGCACCCTTTGTACAGGTAAGGCCCGTAGTAGAAAATGTAGTCCAGCCCTTGCTCCAGCACCCATTTGGCACCGCGGGAGATTTCCTCAGGGTTGGATATCTTGTTCCCCAAAGGCCAGTAACGATTGTACTGATGCGATTCGATGCAAACACCGTCCATCGTCTTGACGATTGCTTTTGCTTTGGGATCGTCGAGAAAAACGGCCGGATGAACGACCATCTGTATCAGCTTGTAGTTGTCTTTTTTCAGCAGACCAAGAGCATGGGCATCCTTGAATACTTTGCGCGTATCATCCACATCGCGTTGATGGAGAATTCTCGGATCACCAGCAATCGGACCTCTATCGCCATTTTTTTTATATAGCCATTCCTCCCGGCAAATAATAATGTGCTTTACCACATTACCCTTCTTCTCGTCCTTCTGAATTTTTTTAACCAGCTTGTTGGTTCTCGGGTTGGCATCCACCCAACCGCCTCCCATTCCAATATAATACTCAAAGAAGCGATTCTTGGTACGGAAAACGCCATCGTAGCCTTTGACGGCATCCATATGCAACGCCGTATAGTCATCCGCTTTCAGATCATCATCGTAATTGCCTATGCCTGGCTTCCAGCCGGCAACCCGATCGCCACCAGTCGCTTCATGCGCTTTGTCACGAGGATAAGGTCTGATGCCCACCTTGGAACGTTCGCTCTGCGCAAAACACGCTGTGCTTGCTAATAGGAGAACTAAATTCAAGACGATGAGCTTCATCGACTGGCTGCTAGGAATTTGCTTTTTGAGTAAGGTGTTCAGAAGGGCTATCATGAGGTGACCAATGGGGAATTAGGAGTCTAGAATAGTGAATCTTTTTGGGCGGAGGCAATGAAATTCCTTGCCTCGATTACCCAAAAGTTTCGTTTGGTGTTGTGGTGACGTTTGGAGCGGCAGATGACGGTCTTGCTAATGAGTAATATTCCTACAACTCCCATGAAACCGTATTCATTTCCGCACATCTGGCTATCGACGCCAGCCCCGATCTAAGCTATAGACCTTGGCGATGAGCGCCAGCAACCTCTCCCACCTTCACTACTGTCAGGATTACTTCGCCTATACCCGCCGCAAGTCTCGTGAGATCATGGTCGGTAATGTCGGTGTCGGAGGCGATAACCCGATTCGTGTCCAATCGATGATTACATCTGACACACGTGATACCGAGGCGTGCGTCAAACAGGTGCTAGACCTCGCCGAGGCAGGATGCGAAATTGTTAGGATTACCGCGCAGACCAAAAAATACGCTGCCAATCTCGAACACATCCGCGATGGCGTTCGTGCCGCAGGGTGCAACGTCCCCCTCGTCGCCGATATCCATTTTAAACCCGACGCCGCATTCGAAGCCGCCAAATGGGTCGAAAAAATCCGCGTCAATCCCGGCAACTATGCCGATAAAAAGAAATTCGAAATCCGCGAATACACCGACGAACAGTATACCGACGAACTAGAGCGCATTCGCGAGGATTTCGCCCCGCTCGTTGAGCTGTGCAAGGAACTTGGACGCGCCATGCGCATCGGCACCAACCATGGCTCCCTCTCCGACCGCATCATGAACCGCTACGGCGACACCCCACTCGGCATGGTCGAAAGCGCCCTGGAGTTCGCACGTATCGCCCGCGACCTCGATTACCACAACTTCTGCTTCTCAATGAAGGCATCGAACCCAAAAGTCATGATCGAGGCATACCGGTTATTGGTCGCCCGACTCGACCAGGAAGGCCCAGACTGGACCTACCCGATCCACCTCGGCGTCACCGAGGCAGGCGACGGCGAAGACGGCCGCATCAAATCAGCCATCGGCATCGGCTCTCTGTTAGCCGATGGCGTGGGAGACACCATCCGCGTCTCACTCACCGAAGACGCCGTGCACGAAATCCCCGTGGCCAAAGCGATCATTGCCAACATTGAGCATAGTCACCTACCAACCGATCCCACTGGTAGTCAGCGAGGCACCCTTTCCTACAATCCCTTTTCCTACGAACGCCGTCACACCCAGAAGATGGTTATCAACGAACATGAACTTGGTGCCGAAAACACCATCCGCGTGTTCACCTCGCGTAAAAAGTGGGACGCGCTTGCGCACAAAATTGATAAGCTTGGCGACTTCACACCAGAAGCCGTGATCGAAGACTCCGATGTGATCGCAGTCGACCCTTGGGACACCGCCGCTGTGATGGAGATTAATGCCATTCTAGAACCCCGGCTCGTAACCGTTGCTGATGGTGCCCACGACGCTGCGGTCATCCATGCGTTCCGACTGCTTGCGTCCAAACTTTCCGCCCACCACCCGATCCTCCTCAAAGACACCCTGACTCCATCCACCGACCAGGGAGCCGATTTCCTCGATAACCTGATCACGGCCGCGCGTAATATCGGCTCACTCCTCTGCGACGGTATCGGCGACGCCATCATCGTTCAAGGCGAGGAAGCCCCTGGCCAATCACTGCGCCTCGCCTACAACGTCCTCCAGGCCGCCGGATCAAGAATTTTCAAAACCGACTACGTCGCCTGCCCATCCTGCGGACGCACCCTCTTTAACCTCCAGGAAACCACCCAGAAAGTCCGTGCCGCTACCGGCCACCTTAAAGGCGTGCGCATCGCCATCATGGGATGCATCGTCAACGGCCCAGGCGAAATGGCAGACGCGGACTTCGGCTACGTCGGAGGCGCCCCGGGCAAGATCAACCTCTACGTCGGCAAACAAGCGGTGAAATTTAACATCCCGGAAGACGAAGCCGTCGACCGACTCATCGACCTCATCACCGAGCACGGCAAGTGGATCGACGCACCAGAACCAGTATCCAACTAACCCTATGAACAAATTTATCCTCATGGCCGCCACAGCAATCATCCTCACAAGCTGTGCTGAATTTTCCGGTCACCAGCAGACTGCTTCCGCACACGTCCACCACAGCCATTCTCCGATTGGCTGGAACGCCTGGGCACAATGGATCGAAAAAAGACGATCAACCGCAGATGAACAAGGTCACGGTCCAGACGTCGGTTCAGACGAATGGGCTCACTCCGTTGACCGCCAGCTCGGCATTTCAGAGGGAGGTCACGGCCCGGATATCAAGTCATTTGAATGGCGACATGCAGTGGAATTAAAACTCGGGCTCCACGTCCACTAGCAATATCCTGCTATCTGTCAGGAAACTTAAAGCTCTTCGATCTTCTGCCACACACACTTAGTTTTTCCTTCTTCCGTCCGGATAAACAACTCCTGCAGCCCCTTCGAACTCTGGGTCACTGCCTTCAAGCCTCCGGGCACCTCGCGCTGCACCCGCACCGATCCGGTCGTCGCATTTTTCCCAAGCGACTTGCCGCCATACGATCGACCAATAATCACCCCAACCACACCTGTCAGGGATTCAATCTTCCGAATCGCTTTCAAGCATTCCTTTGAAGAGCTCTGATGTCGACCACGTGATGGCACGGGCATACGATGCCGTGAGCAGATGACAGAGTGAAGCTCATATTTTATACATGCAATCAGTTAAACCATTGCACAAGAGTTCATCACTTACTCTTCAGGCCTGCCACCCCTGTATCTACGGTATTCACTGGGACTCATCCCCTTCGCTGTCTTAAACTGCTTGGTAAAATAACTGTGATCATAAAAACCTGTATCATGCGCGATAAGCGAAATCGGCTCCGAGCTGTCAATTAACAACCTCGCCGCAGCGTCCACTCGCACCTGATTGACATACTTCATCGGGGTGATCTTGAAATATTTTCTGAAACTCCGCTCAAACTGGCTAACCGATAGCTGGCTCATCTCGGCCAGTTCACCTACAGTAATCACCTTGGCAAAGTTCTCACGGATAAACTCAATCGCCTTCGCCAGGTTTTGATAGGGACCCATTAACGCCCCTGATTGATTGCAATCGCGCATCAGCCCAGCCAACCCCACCAACTCCCCCTGCTCATCAAACAGGGGGAACTTGCTGGAAAGATACCAATTCATCACACCGCCAGCATCCGGCACCAACCAGATACGATTCGTGATCGGCCGCCTCTCACGAAATACCTCCTCGTCTTCCACACGGTAATGATCAGCTACCAAGGGATCAAAGTAGATGTAATCATCATTGCCGATAATCTCGGATTCCTCATCAATGCCCAATCGATCCAACAAGGCCCGGTTGCACATGGTAAACTGATACTTCAAATCCTTCGCAAAAAAGTAAAGATCAGGGGTTTCCGCAAATAATTCCGACAGACACCGCCTTGAATCAACTTGCTGAAGAAACCTCATACTCAAATCCTTCATGCCGATTATATACCATAAAAAAACAAGAGAATCCAGTAGATTCGCCTAAAACATGGCGTATTATTCCCAAATGAACCTTACTGGTTATCTCAAATTCTACAATCTTCGCCTGCTGGTGCTTAGCGGTTCTGCGCTCTGCAATTCGGCACTCGCCGACAAGCTGGAATTCAATCGGGACATCCGACCCATCCTCTCGGAAAACTGCTTCCACTGCCACGGACCGGATGAGGAAACGCGCGAGGCCAAACTACGCCTGGATACCCGGGAAGGTGCCCTCAAAAAAGACGCCATCGTCCCTGGAAAACCCGAGGACAGCGAGGTCATGTACCGCATCACCACGGATGATGAAGACGATCTCATGCCCCCACCGGAGCACCACCTCGAACTCACCAAGAAAGACATCGCAACCCTCGAACAATGGATTCGGGAAGGCGCCGAATACCAACAACACTGGTCATTCGAAAAACCCACAGCATCAGGGAATGAACAACTCAGGCACGCCATCGATACTGAAATCCAAAAACGCCTGACCAAGGAAAAACTCAAACCCTCCCCAGCCGCCACCCGCGAAACACTCATCCGTCGACTCTCACTCGATCTCCGGGGTCTCCCCCCGACACTCAAGGAAATCGATGCCTTCATCGCCGACAAGTCACCCAACGCCTACGAAAAACTCGTCGACCAGATGCTCGCCTCGCCACAAACCGCAGAGCGACTTGCCCTCGACTGGCTCGACGTCGCCCGTTTCTCAGACACCAACGGCTACTCCATCGACGACCACCGCGACATGTGGGCATGGCGCGACTGGGTCATCCACGCGTTCATGAACAACAAACGCTACGACACCTTCCTCACCGAACAACTCGCCGGCGACCTCATCCCCAATGCCTGTCTCTTATACACATCTGACGCTGCCGACGAACACCGTGACGTGTAGTGGTCGGTGGGGGGGGGGGCGGTGAGTGGGGGGGGGGGGGGGGGGGGGGGGGGGGGGGGGGGGGGGGGGGGGG
>JARFPV010000275.1 GCA_029288115.1 Akkermansiaceae bacterium
CCAGTCCGCCTTCCCGCGACCAGCGGTTGTTGTTGCCCATGTGCGAGGTGGCGCCGAGGGCCCAGAGACGTACCTCGCTCGAGGCATTGCCACCGAGGACGGGTCGGTCCTGCACCAGGGTCACGCTGGCTCCCTGGCGCGCTGCGGTGATGGCGGCGCAGGTGCCGGCGAGACCACCGCCAACCACAACAAGGTCGCTGGAGATCATTTTGGTGCGTGGGGCACGGAGGCCTTCGTGATGGTCTTCTCGGATCATGTTAGAAAATCAAGTCGTTTGCCGCATGCGGCGGGAAAGGTGAAGCATTAGTGAGGAGAGTAGGGCTAGGGCTAGGCCGAAACCGGCCAGCATACCCTGGTTATTGTCGTTGAGGGGGATGAGGCAGAACAGGGTGGCGGCGCAGACCGCGAGGCTGATGCCGACGATGCGGGCCGGCAGGGCACTGGACTGGGTGGTTTCCCTGTCGGCCTCTTGTGCTGTTAGTTCCGTGATCGTCCGCCAGCCAAGAGCCTCGCGTTTTGAGATCAGCAGCATCACGGCGATAACGAGCAGTGGCAGGATTACGCCGGTAAAAGTCTTGTCAGCTATCCAGGTGCCTGCGAGTGCCTCGGTGAAGGTGGCAAGCAGTCCGAGTGGGAAGCAGATCCCGACGGTTGCCCAGATGGTGTTGGTTCCGAGGCGGCGGAAAAAGAGCGCCAGCAGGGCGGGGGCAAGTAGCGGAGTGACCATGACCTGGGTCACAGAGATGATCATTTTGGCGGCACCGCCGATGTAGGGGACGGCGATAGCGATGCCCGCGATGACGACCCCGAGAATGCAAGTGAAGAGGCGACCCATGTGCACCAGCTGTTTCTCGCCCGGATTCTTGGCGAGCGGTTCGTAGATGTTCTTGGTCAGGACTCCGGAGAAGACATTGAGCTGCGAGCTAATCATACTGGCAGTGGCCGAGAAGAGAGCTGCCAGCATCAGGCCGAGCATCCCGACCGGTAGGACCGCCTTGCAGGAAAGGATGTAGGCCGTTTCCGACATGCGGGTCACGGTTTCGGCGTCGGCACCATCGGGAATCGGTTGCTGAACCCGCCACAGCAGGGGAGGCAGGAGCCAGAGAAATGGGCTGAACAAGTAGAGCCCACCGAATAGGAAGGCGCTTTTGCGCGCGTCTTTTTTCGATGGCACGCAGAGGTAGCGCTGCACAAAAGCCCACTCGGCCCCGATCATGAAGTAGTGGATCGCTACCCAGCCGACGAGAAAGAGGAAAGTATATTGGTCACTGGTGGCGGCAAGAAATCCCTCCGGAGCCTTTTCCATAAAGCCGCTGAAGCCACCTGTCTTGGCCAGCGAGAGTGGGATCACAAAAATCACCGCGAGGTTCAAAATGATGAACTGCAGGGTGTCGGTCATCAGGACCGCCCAGAGCCCCCCGATCATGGTGTAGCCGACCACAATCACGGCAAAGACGAGGATGGCGATGTTGAGTTGTGGACTGGAAAGCGCTGCGCCTGCGGCACTGTCCTCACCGCCGATCACGGCCAGCATCAAGCGCGCGATCGCATAAAGCGCCCCTCCGGTGCCAACGATCCGGAAGACCATCATGAACCAGGTGTAGAATTGCAGGGCGGCTCGGCCGAAACGAAGATCGATGTACTCGGCTGGGGTGGAGATGCCCATCGACTTCCACTTTCCCGCCACTGTGTAACCGGCCAGGATGGCAGCCACCCCGTAGCATAGGTTGATTCCCACCGCTACCATCCCGTGTTCATAAGCGATCCCTCCCCACACCACAAAGGTGTTGGCGGAAAACATCGTCATGAAGGCGCTCAGTCCGCTGATCCACCACGGTGACTTGCCGCCCGCCGCAAACATGTCCGACGAACTCTTCACGTAGCGCCCGAGGAAAATACCTACCAGAACGGTTCCGGCAAGGTATGCGGTTAGGACGATCCAGTCGGTCGGGTGCATGACGAAGTTGAAAGGAGTCTTGGTGTTTTTTGCTAAAAAAGCAACTTTAAATACAGATAGCCATCAGATTTCGTGAGAAGGACCCCAGTTTTGCATATCTTCATGCCAGAGGCTCACCTCCGGCCATCACCCTAACGATTCTTCGCTTTCTCAAGTTCTGCGGTGAGCCCGGCAGATTTGACCGCTGGAAGATCGAAGAACATCCGGATATCGAGCGGTCGGTTTTTATCCGGGCGGTCGAAGACAAAGATAAACATGCGTCGCTCCGGCCGGTGGCCCCAAACGGAGGTGTAAACCTGCTCGAGCCTGCCATTGATCGGGGTCGCGAACCGGACATCCAAATCGGTGATCTTCTTGCGCCATTTCGTCGAGGTGACCAGAGCGTTCTGCTGCGGCTTGAGCGCGATTTTTTTCTTATCACCCAGCATCGCGGCAATCGGTTTTCCGGAGAAGTTGAAGATCCGGTAGTTACCGTTTTTCATGCCTTCTGTATCGATGCCGTAAGCCTTTGCACCAGGTTTTCCTTGGTTTCTCTTCTTGAAGGAGAAGACCAGCAAGGCGCGGTCATCGTTGCGAGGAAGCATGACCCGAACGACAGGTTTCGTCTTGATTTTGCCGTCCTTGCGCGGTTTCAGGTCTTCTGGCGAGTCATAAAGCGCGAGTAGGCGCGGGCCTTTGTAGAAAAAAGGCGCTCCGATTCCTTGTTGAGATGCGGTCATTTCCACCACGTCCTTACCATTACGGTAGTAGAGCTCTCGCACGGTGCCGTTGAAGCTGAGCGTGAGCAACTCAAGCTTCACCGTGTCTCCCTCGGCGGCGGCCGAACTTGGAACGAGCAAGCCGACAATGACCATGGGCAAAAACGTCAAAAGAATTTTCATGAAAGGGCGACAGAATGAGGGAATCAGATCTCCTTTTCAGAGAGCCAACGAAAGGAGACAAGCTTGAGACGGCGGCCGAACAGGTTGTTGACCTCAGAAGACAAGTCGTCAGCCATGACCTCGGGTTGATCTTGAGGGTCGAGGTATTCGGGAACCCGCTGGACGAATGCCTCGCAATATTGACGCGCAATCACCTCGCCGTTCTTGTTAGTCGCCTCACCCATCGTACGGATGCGGAAGTAATCCGAGCGCACCTGCATGATAGGGGCCAGGTTCTGGAGGATATCCCCCTGCAGCAGGTAGCCGGCGTGACCAGCCGACTCTGATTCACCCTTGATAGCATTGGAAAACAGAGAGCCGCTTGGCGAAGTTGCCTTATTTCCCATCGTTCCTGCATCCTGATTGTTGATCGCTCGATCAAGCGCCGCTTGAAGCGCTCCCTTGCGCTGGCTGAGCTCACGATTAGAGTCCGGGTCGCGGTTGACGAAATCAGCAAAGGAGCGGAAGGGGCCACGTTCCCGGACTTCCACGACGATTTCCTCGGCGAGTTTGTCGAGTTCATCGGCACTGAGTCGGCGAAAGCCACGCCAGTAGGAGGGGGCGCGAGGTCCATCCGAGGGCTCCCATCCGTCCGCATCCATCGGATGCCCGAAGCGGGGGAAGCGGATACCCTCAGGGGTTTCCCAAGAAGCGGATGATCCATCGGCGGAGAGAACCGGCATTTCGAAGTCGGCCATGCTTGCGAGCACCGCTTTCCAAGCTTCCTTGGAGGTCGAGTTCACGTTGAAGGCTCCTTCCACAAGGATGCGTGCCGAGATGGCGCGAGCTCCATTTTCTCCGGCGTCGTTGATGATGGTGTCAAAGGAATCATCACCCGGCAACGGACGAAGCCGGTGGCGTGAGTTGATCAAGTCGCGTTCGCCATTGGCGAATGCTTCGAATGGCATGACCTTGTCTAGGCTGCCACTGCCACCACCCATGTAATCTTTGCCGATGGTCGAAAAGAAGCAGTCATCCCAGATCGCTTTGTTCGTGACATGTGAGATGTCCTCCATGCGGAAATCGTTGATCCCTGCAAAGTTTTCGACCATCGTCTGATCGAGAGGAATGCGCGGATTGGCATAAGAATTTCCGAATGCGAAACCCGGTTCGAACCCGTAACGGGCGAGATGCGCGTGCTGGAACTGTCCAATCGAGACCAACGGAGTGCGTGGGACGTCAAAGATGGCGACGTGCGTTTGTCCTGCCGACGAAGTCGAAAAGCCGGTATATCCCTGATAGCGGCCGTTCTGACGCACAGCTTCGGGAAAAGAGGGGACTTCGTTCTGCCCTTCAGCGATCTTGCCGCGTCCTGGAGGTCCTCCATCATAGCTGTTGTCATAGCTGGCACCGAGCAGGGGCGAAATGAAGTTCCACCCCTCGTAATTGTTGCTACCACTACCGCCGATACGCGATCCATCCCATGCAGGATTGCTGGCGGCGTAACGTGGATTGCTGTCGACCCAGCCACGTGCACTCTGGCTCTTGTCCGCTTCCGATGAAGTGCGTGAGAACCAACGCCAGGTGCCAATGTGGTATGGCGTTTCGGCAAATTGCTCAACCGGAAGTTTGGCGGCAGTGACTCCCGTGCGGGCATACTCACTGATGACCGGCTCGGGGATAAAGTGGGGAAGGCTTCCACGTTGTTCCGGTGTCGGAGTTTGCCAGATGTCAGAGATACGGTGCAGGTTGCCACCGCTTCGCACGGCGAACCAGGATGCCGAGATCCCTTTGGCGCTGTAGGCATCACCAAAGTGTTTTTCAGTGGAAGGATGCTGGTAGTCCTCAATGAAGAGATCGCCAAACCATGCCACGGTGCCACTCGGCACGATGATCGGATCGCCGGCTTCTGCCGATCCGTATTTCTTGGAGTAGTTTAGATCCATGGTGAAGGCGCCAGCTTCATTCCAGGTGGAGACCAGCTTGTTTTTTCTTCCCATCTGGGCTCGAGTGTCGACTGAGAAGAGCCTGAATTCGCCGGGTTTGAGGTCCACGGCCTCGGTGGTTAGGTCAAAGTATTTATCCAACCCGTTCTCGACCCCGCGGTCACTGATGCCACCGGACATCCAGCTTTCCCGCATCCAGATCTCGTGGGCGAATTGACCCTGTCCAGGAGGACTGATGCCAAGTCTGAGATAGGGATAGAGTGCCCAGACGAAGTTGAACCGCGAATTCTTGATCCGTACGTTGTAGGGATTCCAGATGCCGAACAATGGCTTCATTTGCAACTGTAGCTGGTAGCCATTCTCGCTACCGACAACGACTTTCTTGGCGCTGAGCCGGAAGCCCATCTGAAGCATACCCAGGACCGGATACACTCCGGAGTTCGTGTGCTGGAGATCCTTCTGGAAGTCGCCCTCATCGTGCCTGTTGTAGGGAGCCCAGTCATTGGTCCGCAGGTCAGTTTGCGGACCAGGGTCAAGCCGAAGAACAGGCATTTGATGATCGGACGCTGTCTGCCATAATTGCCCGTAATTATAGAGTATCCCCCAGTTAGGGCCGGCTGGGAGCTCGCCGTTACGGCTCAAATTCTTGGAAAGATAGAAGCGCTTGGGCTCTGATACATCGAATTTGAAAGTGATCGCCCCGTTGAGCTTCCCAAATCGTGGTTTCGCGCCCATGACGCTTTCCAAATGACTATTGCTCAGTTGTGAGCTATCAAACACCACAGAGAGGTCGTTCTTCAGCCCGCCGTCCACGACATTGACCGGAAGGCCGGCGCCGCCGGTGGTCAGGTGGTGAAAATAGGTGCGGGCGGCCAGGTCGTTCTCCACCGCAAGATCCAGACTGGGAAGGGAGATGAGCAGCTGGCGGTCAATGCGGTTTCCCTCCCGGCGAAAACCCTCAAGCATGGGCCCCACATGGGAGAGCCCCGGTTCCTGGGGAGTCCGGGAGCGAATCACCCGGGCGAGGGGACTTGAAGGGTTCGTGCCGGTTGCCGCCACATCGATTCGTGCCTTGGTGCCTTCGTCAGAGATACTCCACGCGTATCGGCCCGGATGGGATCCGCTCTCGACACCGACCCATGGGACGCGGACCTCAGCGTGATTGGAGGCTCCACCCAAGCCGGCGTGGAGAATGATGGATTGATCATCGGAGAGTGATGAGTCAGGGGTTTGGTAGCCCCCGGGGTAGGAGTGAAGTGAGTCGAGACTCTCGAGGCCTCTGGTTTCGTTGCCACTCACCAACCAAGCGGACCGAGTGTCGTTGCTTCGTGTATCCCACACCCCCATCCAGTTGGGATGGGCCATATCCTCTCCGGTCAAACTGGCGGAGCCCGTTACTCGCCGGTCCGGCCCGACGTGCTTCTGCAACTCGCCAATCGCAATCATCAGAGCGAGTCTGGCATTTGCTTGGGCGATCGCTTTCGCGTTGCTCTGATTGCTGGCTCGGAGTGTGAGAGAGGACAGAGAAAGCATCCCGATAGCTAGCAGCGAGAGTAGGACCATTAGGCTGATGGTGACCACAAGGGCAAAACCGTTACGGCTTCTGGAACCCTCGCTTCGCGCTCCTGCATTTTGATGGTGGGTTTTCATTCCTTGGCTTAAGGTCGGCAATGTCTTTGTTTGCACTGCGGACCCGGATTGAGTTAGCTCGTCGATGGCGAAATGAATCCGTCGTGAGCCGGATTCCTGGGTTTCACCTTGGTCGACGAGACCAAATGAACTGAGTTAATATCATGGGTTGAGCTCGAATGGTTCTGTTCATCCTACACGGCCATCCTTGCTAAAGAAGCAAAAAGTTCCCCGATTTCAAACACTGACTGAGGGGCTAGAGTAGCCCTCGGTTGCTGGCCGGGTTACGGATCGTCATGAAGGCGGTTAGCCGGCTTACCCAGCCCAGTGACCTGCACAGGTCCCGGCATGGGTGAGTCCATGCTCGGGCTGATGAAGTAGGAAAATTACCCCTGATCATTTCCCCATCACGCGACAGGGCACTGGGTGATCTGGGTGAAGAAGTCGTTGCCCTTGTCATCGATGAGGATGAAGGCGGGGAAGTTTTCGACACGGATTTTCCAGACGGCCTCCATGCCGAGCTCGGGGAAATCGACGACCTCCTGGCTCTTGATGTGTTCCTTTGCTAACAGGGCGGCTGGCCCTCCAGCAGAACCAAGGTAGAAGCCGCCGTGTTTGTTGCAGGCGTCGGTGACGATCTGTGAGCGGTTGCCTTTGGCGAGCATGACCATGGAGGCGCCGTTGCTTTGGAAGAGATCGACGTAGGGATCCATGCGTCCGGCGGTGGTCGGACCGAACGATCCGCTTGCCATGCCCTCGGGGGTTTTGGCGGGGCCAGCGTAGTAGACTGGGTAGTCCTTGAAGTAGTC
>JARFPV010000314.1 GCA_029288115.1 Akkermansiaceae bacterium
GAGATGTGTATAAGAGACAGGGTCTGAACGAACTTGAAAAGCATCTCGGCGAGATCACGCCTGCCACCATGCGCACGGATGTGCTCTCTCGCATGATTAAAGCAATGGACAGCTGGCACGAGCACGTTCCCGTCGAGGAAAAGGTGATCTCGTTTTCAGAGGAAAATACTCAGCAAGCGGAGCCGCAGCCAAAATCCGGTGGTATGCTTGCGGCAGCGGCAGCCGTTGCCATGTTAGGGGCAGTTGCAGCCTTGGTGATGCCACATTTTTTCCCAAGTGAGGTTAGCCCAGGTGTTGCGACCAGCAATTCCAAGGCACCTGACACAAGCGGACTGAGTGTAACGGGTCAGCTCGATTCAACCCAAGCCTGGTTCGCTCCGGATGCCTTGAGCCACCGAGTCGTGAACACGGCAGAGCGAGGCATCGTGATGGCTGGAAACCAAGCGCCTCATCGCTGCATTCGTCTCGACAGTATGGAGACTATTAAGATCGAGGACGAAGAAGGCCGCGAGATTACGATTGATCGCCCACGCGTTCAATACGTGCTAATCCCAGTGCAAACTAATTAGTTTTTTGTTAAACAAAAAACGACCTCTCGCACGCTGTCGAGGTGAACACACTGAGTGTGGTCGAACGGTTTTAAAAGCCATGACTATCAATGACTCATCATCTTAAAAAAGATCGGTGGCGAACGATAATCGGTGGCGAACGATAAAATGAGCTATCGTGAACCCCTTACACAGAAACCTATCAATCAACAGAACAGCTATGAAATTCAACAAGACATTCAGCATTCCTACCAGCGGATTCGTCGGGCTGACATCTGCAGCTTTTCTTATCCCCGCCTTTGCAATTGAAAAGCCAGCAGGAGATGACGCGCCGAAACAAAAAGAAAACAAGGAGGCCGTCGCCGACGAGGCACCTAAGGCTGCCGATCAACCTGTTAAAAAGTCCGCCATGCTCGGCGTCGGGGGCATGGCTGCCAGTGAAACACTTTCTCTCCACCTTGGGCTGAAGCAGGGGCAAGGACTGACGCTATATCATATTATTCCTGGTTCTGCTGCCGATAAGGCGGGCCTCAAGGAACACGATATACTCACCGAGTTCGATGGGAAAAAGATCGGTAATCAACAGGATTTGCGTGATGTTGTATTACAAAAAAATCCAGGCGATAAGGTCAAGGTGAAGTATATCAGTCGAGGTAAAGCTCAGGAAACCGAGGTTGAACTCGGTGAACGTGAGAACCAGCGACACATTCAACCGCTGCCTGGGATCAACCCACAGTGGCTTGAGAAAAACCTCGGTGGAGACATTCCGCCAGCAGGGATCCTGCCCATGAAGGAAGAGATGATGAAGCGTTTAGAGCAAATGCAGAAACAACTCCGACAAGGTCAGGGAGGAGCCATGAAACTCGATATTGGCAAGATGCTCAGGGAAGCCCAGAAAGGCAATGCAGGAAGAGGATTTATGAACTTTGGAGTGGGCACATCGGTGACACTTATGGACAACGAAGGCTCTATCAGTATGAAGTCCAATAACGGCAATAAAGAAGTCATCGTCAAGGACAAGGCCGGTAAGGTGCTGTTTGAAGGCCCATACCAGACAGAGCAAGACAAGGCCGCCGTGCCGGAGGAAATCCGCGAACGCATTGATAAACTCAATATCGATAAAATGGGCAACGGTTTGAAACTAAAAATTGCGCCCATGGTGGTTCCTCCAGTCCCACCAGCAGGGGAGCTCGAGGAAGCAGCAGCCGAGTGATTCCAGCCCGATCATGAATGAGCCTTCGCTGTCCACGCGGAGGCTCTTTTTTTTGTTTCGATGATGCATTCCAGGTTGTTGGAAATGATGCCGTGGGTTAGTGTTCCCACATGCCCAATACAAGTGACCTGCCATATCTGATTCGTCTGCTAGATGATGATGATCCGTCGGTCTATCCTGTCGTTAGCCAACAGTTAACTGAATTTGGTGGAGATATTAGTCAGGATCTCGCAGCCCTCGGGATTGAGGTGCCCAATTCCAGAAAGAAACGCCTGTCATCCATACTCGCTGTAGGACGGAGAAAAACACTTGAAGATGAATGGCTGGTTCCATCCCGCGGTGTGTCATCGTGGGAAGACGATTGGGAAAGTTTCGAGCACACGCTGCGTCTGCTATCTGATTTCCTTCACGACGGTGTGACTCTACGTCCGTCATTGTCGGATTCCTTGGATTTATTAGCTGATGAGGTGCGTGATGACCTGGTTGATCCTACAGCAGAGGAGCTTCGTGACTGGTTGTTTGCCGGCGGAAAGTTTACTGGAGCCAAGAAAAAAGCTGATGCTTGCGAGTACTTCGACCTTTGCCACGTGATGGATGTCCAGAGAGGAAATCCTACAAGCCTGGCCTGTCTGTTTATGCTGATAGGTCGTCGCCTCGGAGCACGGGTAGATGGCTGCAGCTACCCAGCGCATTTTCTGGCACGTATTCAAGTCGATGGAAAAACCTCATTGGTGGATTGCTTCCATCGTGGTCGGACATTTGATGTGGAGTCTTTGCTGCAAGCCCACCCTGAAATCTCGGCAAAGGCAAGGGCCGCAGTCCTCTCACAGGGGCACTTGGGGGTTATTTTACACCGCTATGTTACCGAAATAAGGAACAGCCTGCTAGCGGGCAAATGTGATGAGGACGCCGAGTTTTTCACCCAGCTTGCAGACACTCTGGAGCGATGATTGCCAGCTCGCATCGTATTCGTATCGAGGGACACCTGCTTCACCGCATGGTGTTCGAGCCGGAGAGCTCACGCAGCGTCGTAGCCGAAGCTATCTTTTATCATGGTCAGGGAGATTACGCGGAGCGCTATACGGATGTTCTGGGTATTTTTACCAAACGGGGGATACGCTGCACCATTACTGAGCTCCCCGGTCACGGGCTCAGTCCGGGGAGACGCGGACATTGTGGTGATCAATATTTGTTAGATTCTGTGG
>JARFPV010000360.1 GCA_029288115.1 Akkermansiaceae bacterium
GTTCGTCGGCAGCGTCAGATGTGTATAAGAGACAGGAGTAGGACAGAGCGAAAATGATCTTCTGGAGTTCAGCCACGCTGTCGGTTCCTGCGGCCTTTTCGATTGCGGCAATACTTTCGGTATCTCCAATCTGGGAAAGCAGGTAGTAAATAGCAGGCCGCACGATATCCGCGGCACCTGGCAGCATGGCAATGATGCCATCGCGTGCACGCACCATGTGGGCAGCATCATCACGGCGGGAAAGTATCGCCTGCTCACAGCCGCGAAGATCTTCCTCGGTAGTCGACTGCTTGAGGTGCGCTAAGATTTCTGGCAGAACCTTATCCCCGCCAATCGCGAAGTATGCCTTCACAGCGGCTTGGCGAATCACAGGATCCTCGTGCTTCATCGCTTCTTTCGCAAGCGGCAGGCCGGTTGCGGATTTGGCTGAGGCGAACACCTCGAGAATCCCTGCGGCGTATTCGGGGTTAGAAGTTTGTGCGAACAGGGCGGCGAGCGGCTCATCACCGCCAGTGCTGACAATCTCCCCTGCAATCTTCTGGCTGTGCTGGCGCAGTCGCCAGTAGCTGTGTCCTAGGTAGGGAAGCAGGTCCTCCAGAGCATCCTCGCCGAGTGTTTCGTTGAGGAAGGTCATCGCCGCCATTTTGCGGAAATAGTTCTTACGTGCCGGATCCTTGAGTTCGGCGCGGCACAGCTTCATCTTGGCACCCGTGCCGTCGAGCGCATCAAGCTTGGCCTGGAACATCTTCTGCACCTCAGGAGCGATGCTCGGCATAGGTGCTGATTTTTTTGATGCGGCGATCATGTCGTAGTACTTGATCATATCGACGAATGTCTTCTTTCCTTTGACAAGCTTCATCAACGTTTGCAGTGGGTTGTCGGTTAGAGCTACCCCAATCGGCTCGATAAAGTCGTGAAATGCACCGGGGTGTTTTTCAACGGTTTCGGGATCAATCAGGTTGCGTTTAAAACCGACGTGAGGCCGGATGTGGCGTGGGATGGCTGCTTTCTTGAGCGCCCTATGGGCGGTGCTGTGGATACCCTCACGGTAACCGAATTTGGCTAACAAATCCTTCGACGGCTCACAGCGGTTGGCAAACATTTGATCGACGATCTGCTCCTCCTCAGCGGCGAAAGTCAACGGCCCGGCCAGCTTGACGATGGTGTCCTTATCCCACGCCTTGAGGCGGGTGGACGTGAAGCTCTTGAACGCGGGGTCGAGGGTGATGAGTTCCTCGAGTGCCTCACGTACGAGTTCCTCGTCAAAACCGGCATTGAATGGCATGTTAGACAGGGCGTTGTCCTTACCGAACAGAGCATACTGGGTCACGTTGCTCACGGCGTTGGGCGAAACCGTCTGGGGCTCCTCCAAGGTAGCATTGAGCATCGCCAGCTGGGTGTCCTCGGCGTCGGTCGCCTTGGAGACAACTTTCACCGCGCTGATCTGAACAAAGTCCTTCGGGTCGCTAAGCAGCGGGGTGATTTTGGAAAGGTTTTGCAGCACCACGTCATTACCGCAAGCACCGAGCGTGCGCAGGGCACCGTCGCGGAAACGTGGCTCCTTGCTCTCGAGTAGTGCCACCACACTGGGGATGATGTCCTTTTCTCCGGCTTTGTAACGCTTGGCCAGTTCACGGGCAAAAATCCCACGCACCTTGGGTTTGAAAATATCGAGCAGATCGATGATTTCCTTGGTGCTTCGCTCTTGCCATGGTGTCCCATCGATTTCCTTGAGCCACGGGTCACTGAACTGGGCACGTGCGCTGGTGAGCAGCTGCTTCATTTCCCTTTCGGTCGGATAGAGATCCTCGTCGGGGTCCTTGCCAGTGATGAGCGTTTGCTTGTAGATGACCGCCTGGTGCAGGATCTCTGTGGCGGTTGGGTCACGTAAGGTCTTATATTCCCAGGTCGGCGAGTGGTATACAAAGCTACCGTCAAACATCCGGCAAAGTGTGCGGCGCCAACGGAAATTGCGTTCGTTGTAAATGCGGACTTGCGGTCCACAGAGTGTGGCAGCCCATGACGACCAGTTGCCATGATAATCGGCAGCATGCCCTCCACGGCGGGTGAAAGCACAGTGGCTCGACATCATCGCGAAGTACTTGGCACCATGTTTATCACCGAGCAGTTTCATCGAAAAAGCGATACCGGTATTCTTGCCATTACTGTCGTCGGTGGCGGCGGCACCAAAGTCGCCATATGGGATGGCGCCCAGGTCGACGTAGGAGCCGAAGTATTTGTGGGCGCGTTTGACCGCCTGATCGATCTCGGGGTGCTTGATACCGAGTTTTTGAGCTAGGGTGATGAGGAAAAAACAGCGGTTTCCGGCGGCGTTGAGTGCGCCGTAACCGGGGTTCATGCGGTGGAACTCACCACCATTGAAAGATGGGAAGGCGAAGGTGTGCCCCCAACTGCCGCCACCACTCTGTCCGAGGGCGGTATCGATAGCAAATTTCCTCAAGGCGGGGAGAACAAACTCATCACCGGTCGCCTCGTAGTAGAGGGCGCAGTTGAGTCCGGTGTATCCGTGGTGCCAGCTTTGCATGCCCTTGTGGCCCTTGTAACCTGGCTTGAACATCGCTCCAGCAGGGACAGTGGGCGGGTGCCAGATCTTGCCGCGCGGGCTACGCACCCATTCGCGCACGATTTTCCGGTGCTCAGGCTTTCCAGAGGCAACCAGCGCGATGGCCTCTAACGCACCACCACGACCACTGCGTCGATTCTTCGGATCAACAACAAACTTTTTCTCCAACACCTTCCATGCATCTTCGAGGATGGCTTTGGTCTTCGGGCAGTCGTACGGAGCGGTATCGCTGTAGTCGGGAAATGTCCTCAGGGTCAGGCTGATTTCAAGGTTAACAGGATCGATGGGAAACTCGCCGAATCCCTGCGCTTCCTTGGTACGCTCCTCTTCCTTTTTCCACTCATAGAGCGAATTATCGTCACGTGCCTTCTCGAAGAGCGTATCGATATCCACGCCAACAACGTCTTTCTTACCGAAACGTTTGACGTAGTTTTTATCGCGCCAGACGAGGAAGCTGATCTTGCCTCCATTCTTCTCGCGTTCTGCTTCGATGATCCCGTTTCCAATCAGCACACCGAGGTGACCACCGGCTTGGAAC
>JARFPV010000396.1 GCA_029288115.1 Akkermansiaceae bacterium
TACCTAGCTCGTGATGAGTCTACCTAATTGGGCGTCGGAAATTATCAGCAGTTATGAAAGCGGTGCAGCGGGATGTTTTTTGCTGCATGGCAATGTGAATGATCGCTTGCTGGTGCCGGAGAAAAAGGAACACCGTCTGGGTTCCCTGCAAGATTTTATCATGGGTTCGTTAGTGCCGAGGTTTGATGTGGTGTTGAGCTACGATCCGGGCCAAGGGTTAAAGATCGAGCGAGGAGGCGAGGTGTTTTCCCAGTGGCCGAGTATGAAGGAAGGCATGGACCTGCCGGACCAGCCTCTTGCTGCTGTCCGTGTGCTGACCCATTACCTGAAATACTGCAAAAACCTACAGGCAGTTGGCGGCGAGAGTCCGAAAGTGGCAGTCATTATCCGGCAAGCGCAAATGATATGCCCGGCACTACCGAATGCTCATAACCACGAACTCAACGCCATGGCATCGATTCTGCGAAGCTGGGCCGCCGACATGCGCCTCCAATCGCATGGACAAGCTGCATTTCTGGTTTCTGAGAATTTGAATGGGCTACACCCGCTGGTATCACGCAGCCCTCGGGTAGCTCCAGTCGAGGTGCCGCTACCATCGAAAGCCGAAATGCAGACGGCCTTGGAAATGCTCTACAACGACTGCCCGACAGCACTGGTGAATTTTCGGGAGGATTTTTCGTTTCCAGCTGCTCGCCTGATCGGCTCCACTCTGAGTTCGGTGGAGATTTTACTTCTACGCCGTGAACATGGAAAAAAACCTCTCGAAGAATCCGATCTGTCTGACCTAAAGCGTGCCTTGGTAGAGCGCGACTGTGGCGGGCTGATTGACTTTATTGAGCCAGACCGCGATTTCAATGGCTTGATAGGACTTGATGGCGTGAAGAAATGGCTCAGACAAGATATCTCTCTGGGGAGAAAAAACGACCTGGAAGCACTGCCGATGGGATACCTGTTTTGTGGCCCCGTAGGCACTGGCAAAACTTACCTCGTGGAATGCCTGGCGGGCGAAGCTGGACTGCCCGTGGTCACACTGAAGAACTTTCGCGACCGCTGGGTGGGGAGCACCGAGGAAAACCTGGAGAAAATCTTCTCTCTGCTTCACGCGCTCGGTCGCTGCATCGTGTTCATTGACGAGGCGGATCAGGCACTGGGCCGCCGTGCCGCTGGCTCCGGTGACTCCGGAGTGTCCAGTCGGGTTTATTCGATGATGGCGAAGGAAATGTCCGACACCCGCAACCGGGGAAAAATCCTCTGGGTGCTGGCATCGAGTCGGCCAGATCTCATTGAGGTTGATCTTAAGCGACCAGGTAGGGTGGACGTCAAAATACCGCTGTTTCCTTGTGCTGATGCTCTCGAGGGATGGAATCTGCTGCGTGCACTGTGCAAGCGAAAGGGGGTGGATTTGCCCGAAGAGACCGAAAAAGGTCTGATGGACAAGATTCCAGAACTACTCACACCAGGAGCAGCCGAGGCGATCGCGGTGAAGGCACGCAGGCTTATGATTACCGAAAACCTCGATGCGAAACAGGCGTTGCTCGATTGCCTGGACGGCTACTTGCCACCTGTTTCTCTGGATATAATTCGCGCCCAGATCAGGTTGGCGGTCGATGAATCCTCGGATGCATCCTTTATTCCACCAGCGTTTAACGAGTAAGTGCATCGATGATTAATGACCTCTAGATGAGTCGGTTACAAGGATATCCGGGCCGTATTTAAGCTCAATATCTTCGCAAAAAGTCTTGTGAAAAATACCGGTGCAGGGTATTGAGTCCGCCCAGCGGGCTGGCACGGCCGCTAATCTGGCGATTATTTTTACCAGCTCCCAAACCAAAAACCTAGTCCTATGTCGTTCACACGTTTCCTCATTGCAGGTCTTTCACTTGTTTCTGTCGCATGCCTGACCAGCTGCTCTACAAACATTCCACTCGCCGAGAGCAAGCCAGGATCATCTGATGGTTTCCTCCCAGCTCCCGCTTCTCCTGCAACGATTGCCAAGTCTCATAAGCTTTCCAAGGACAAGCACGGTATGCCTACCTACACCGATCATGCAGATCGTACCCGTTACGTCCGGGCAACAGCCTACTCGCACATGGAAAATGAGCCAGGTGCCCCTGGGCGTATGAATGCCAGTGGTGGAATTCTTAAGTACGGTAGCATCCGTAGTGCGGCTGCCGACTGGGCGATCTATCCTCTCGGAACGATGTTTAAGATCAAGGGCCTACCACACACCTACGTGGTTGATGACTACGGTTCGGCACTTGTTGGAACAAACACCGTTGATATTTTTAAGCCATCTCTTGGCAAGATGAGAAAATGGGGCACCCGCAAGGTGGAGATCACTGTGGTTCAGTGGGGTTCCTACAAGCGTAGCCTTGCTCTCCTCAAGGGCCGTACTGG
>JARFPV010000471.1 GCA_029288115.1 Akkermansiaceae bacterium
TTTCGTCAAGCTTCACGCAATGCTGCTTCACACCCATTTAACTCATGTCCAGTAGCTTCGCCAGTTCGGGAATCGCGAGCCCGCCGGATCGTTTCAACTCGCCTATGATTCCGAGGTAGCTCGGTTTGCAGACATCACGCATGGCTTGGGAGAACACGCTGATAGTCTAAGGTCTATCTAGCAAACGCCAAACTCCAAATGCGTGACGAGGTCATTTTTTGACAAAACCCGAAATGCACCCTACAATCGCCGGGAGATGTCCGACGTCACTTTTCAATCACACGCCCCCGGGTATTGGCCCACCGATGCCATGGAGCATTGGGACAACCACGTTTGGCAACTAAAGAACCGGGTCACATCGCTGAGCGCGCTGGAGAATCATCTGGAGTTGACCGAGGAAGAGCGCGCCGGTGTTCTGCTATCCGGCAACAAGCTCGCCATGGCAATCACACCGCACTTTTTCAACCTGATTGACAAGGATGACCCCGACTGCCCGATCCGCCGGCAAGTCATTCCACGCATCGAAGAAACACTTACAGATCCTGGCGAAATGTCTGACCCTTGCGGCGAGGACTCCCACATGCCAGTCCCTGGGCTCGTCCACCGCTATCCTGACCGGGTGTTGTTCCTCGTCACCGACCGCTGCGCGGCTTATTGCCGCTACTGCACACGCAGCCGCGTGGTTTCCGGTGTATCTGAGAAAAAACTAGAAACCCAGTGGGAAGCGGCTTTTGAGTATTTGGAAAAAACGCCCACTGTGCGCGATGTCCTGATCTCCGGTGGGGACGCACTGCTTTTCTCTGATGCCAAGTTGGAACGATTGTTATCCAGGCTGCACGCGATCCCGCACATCCAGTTTGTCAGGATCGGGTCACGCATTCCCATCTTCCTGCCGCAGCGGATCACACCGGAACTGTGTGCCATGCTCAAGAAATACCACCCGTTGTTTATTTCCATTCATGCGAACCATCCCAAGGAACTTACCAGCGAGGTGCGTGATGCTCTTGGCAGGCTTGCCGACTCCGGCATCGTGATGGGAAACCAAAGCGTGCTCCTCAATGGAGTGAATGACTCCGTGGATGTGCAAAGGGATCTGGTGCACAAACTGCTCATGTGCCGGGTTAGACCATACTATCTCTACCAGTGCGATCTCATCGAAGGCTCTGCGCATTTACGGACAAGCATTCAAAAAGGCATCGATATCATCGAAGGACTGCGTGGCCACACATCCGGCTACGCGATCCCGCAACTCGTCATCGACGGCCCGGGTGGTGGTGGAAAAATACCCATCAATCCGGATTACGTGGTGAAACACGATGACGGCGGAATTACGCTGCGCAATTATGAGGGGAAAAAATTCTACTATCCGGCCGCTAGCGAATTTCAGCCCCTCAGCGTCGAGGAATAACGAGATAACCCGTCGTCTGCTGTTCAGCCAAACTCACGCCACGGCGACTTGATATCTGCTCAATGGATATGGTGTTCGTTGTAATAAGGGGTTTGAAGGGAGCTGATTTCACGAAAGACAGCTGAACCCAATCGACGCTCTCCCGTAACTCTTTATTCGCTGGCGTATACTGGTTTGCTTTCAGAAACCGCTCCTTTTGCTTAGGAGTCAAGCCGAGGTTGGCGATGGATAACATCATGGTGCTGTAGTCCAGCTTTCCGTGCCTATCGAGCATCAGATCCATCATCTTGTCTTTTTCGGCTCCGAGCAATTGCGTATAGATTTGTCTGCGAGTTGGTTCATCAGCCACCTGGCCCGATACCCAGTCCAGCATACCTGATGCATCATGGTGCGCCCAGCCCACAAGGTAGGACGCCCTGTTGGATTCTTTCGTTTTTCCCTCCTTGCCCGCGACCAGTTCTATGTAATCCCGATGCAATTGATCGAGCGTACGATTCTTGACCGGATATGACAAAAACTCATTTACGCGGGTCTCGTAATTGGACGCCGACTCGTTGTCCAAGATCAATCTCGCCGCGTCATATCCAACGTCCATAAACGCACGAAGAACCTGACGATCCGGAACACTGGGAAGCCAAACATC
>JARFPV010000531.1 GCA_029288115.1 Akkermansiaceae bacterium
GTCAAGGACATCAAGTGGGGAGCGCTCATCAAGCTGATGGACAACCCTGCCGAGCAGGACAAGAACCCCGAGTTTAAGAGAATCAAGGACCTCTATCAGGGCAAAACCAAGGGTGAGGACGAAATCCTGATCGCTTCCGGCATCTACGGCGGCGAAAAACTCACCGTCAATAAATTCGCCACCGGGATGACCATCCCGCAGTCGATCCTGCCCTACAAAAATGGTGCCTATGTTGCCCAGGGGTCTGAGATGTTTTTCCTCGATGATACCAACAAGGACGGCAAGGCAGACAAACGCACACCCGTGCTCACTGGCTTTGGTTTCACCGACACCCACACCATGGCACACTCCCTCGTCCGTGCGCCTGGTGGCTGGATCCACTTCTCTCAGGGCGCACTGAACAAAGGCGAGATCAAAGCAGTCAAGTCCGGTGAAAGCACCCGTATCGATTACAGCAAGACGGCACGCTTCTCCATCGATGGCAACCACATCGAGCTCGTCACCGCCGGCCTGCAAAATATTTGGGGCTATCAACTCCGCAGTAACGGTCAATGGTATCTCACTGAGGCCAATGACCTCGGGCAGTCCGTCACCCCAGCTGAACCACTGACCGCATTCAAGGGCATCGGCAACGAGAAGCTCCGCCCCTACCAGCAGCTCATGCCTAATCGGCACAAGTTCCGCGTCGGTGGCACCGGCATCTCGGGTCTCGCATTTGCCGATGACACATCAGGCTCGTACCCCGAGGAATTCCGCGACGTTGCCTTCCTCGCTAATCCAATCACCTCCACCATCAACTGCGTAAAAATCGTTAGGAATCCTGATGGCACGATCACCGCCAAGCACCTCCCCGATCTGCTCAAGTCGGAGGACGACTGGTTTCGCCCGGTCAACATCGAGTTCGGCCCCGATGGCTGCCTCTACATCGCCGACTGGTATAATAAAATCGTTTCCCACAACGAGCTGCCCACCACCCACCCCGACCGCGACAAGACCCACGGCCGCATCTGGCGCATCCGCCATAAATCGCAGAAACCACGTAGCATCCCGAACCTCTACAAGGTCGCTAACAAAGATCTCGTCAAACACCTGCAATCACCATCGCACTGGGAGAAACGCGCTGCCGCATTCCAGATCGCCGACCGCGAGGCCAAAGAGCTGGCGCCCGCATTGAAAGAGCTCGTCACCAACACCTCCATTGAGAAGACCGTCCGAATCCACGCACTCTGGGCACTGGAAGGACTTGGTAGCTACGATCAAAAAACCATCGCCACGCTTCTCAAAGACAACGACGGCGACATCCGACGCGAAACCGTGCGCTCACTCCAGACATTCAAACCGACCCCCGACGAAGTAGCCGCACTGCTCAGCCCAATGATCAGTGATAAAAACGTCATGGTGCGCTCCCAGATCATCCGCACCCTCGAATTCCTCGGCAAAGCGAACCAGCAAACTATCGATATCCTCGTGAGCTTCTGCCACCCAGCAGCACCAAATAACAACATGGGCGGCGGCTACGAAATCAACTTCGAACGCTACCTCGCACGCCGCGCACTGGAGCGATACCCATCAGAACTCAAAGCCTACCTCGCCACCCCGGAAGCCGCCAAGCACCCGGAAGGAAAACGCGTCTGGGCACAGCAAGCGCTCGGCCAACAGGCTTCGGGGTCGTTCGCCAAGCAATGGCAGTCGCTCAGCAAGAAGCCACTCGATAAAGACACCCTGGTCATCGTCTCAGGCCGCTCAGCAGACCAGGCCGTGCAGAAAATGGTGAAGTCGTATTTCGCCAACCCGAAAAATGCCAAGCACATCGCACAGGTCGCCCTCAAGCACGCCGCCGATGCCTACACGCCATCCGTCGGTTACCCGCTGACGGAAACCGCCATGACGCTGGTCCGCTCAGGCAAGAAAGAGGACATCATTCTCGGCCTGCAGCTGGCACGCACCTACCGCATCACCCACCTCTGTCCGGAATTCGCCAAACTCATTCCCGCTGCAAAAGATGAGACGCTGAAACGCGAAATCATCGCGACCCTCAGCCACCTTCCGAAACCTTTCGCCAAGCAGTTC
>JARFPV010000249.1 GCA_029288115.1 Akkermansiaceae bacterium
ATCATCAGTGGTATCTTCCTGCACAGGCTGCTGACGAACCACCACATACCAGATGCCCGTAATTAACAGGACGAAACAGAGCGCTAGAAGGATTCTGCGTGTTGATTGCATGGATTTCATGACGTGATAGAAAGAGATTACGTGTGAACTTGAATGGTTCACTCAGGAAATCGTGGCAGTTTGTGTCCCTACTTCGAGGCGATCCACCCAAGTGCAGCAAGGAACTTTTTCGTCTCGCTGATGGTCAGTTTGAAGAATTTTCCGCCGGATCTGGCGTGATTAAAGAACCCGTGTCCCTGTTTGTCGTAGGTGACGATCTTGCACTGGTTGCCTGCTTTTTCTGATTGGGTGCGGAATAGTTCCGCTCCCTGCAGCAGCTTATCATCCGTTCCAAAGAAGATGATACACGGTGGCTGCTTTTTTGAGGCGTAGGTCAGGGGCATCACCTTCTTGATGGGGCTGCGTGCCCGTGGGTCGGTTTCCTTCGGATAATTGGCCCTACCCATCCCAGGGTTAAAAAGCACCATGGCATTCGGTTTCGCGCTTACCTTCTTGTCGTCGGATTTGGCATCGAAGCCGTCGATCAATGCGGTGCATGCCGCCAAGTGGCCGCCTGCCGAGCCGCCGCTGGACGCAATTCGGTTTGGATCAACACCCAGCTTCTTAGCATTCCCACGCACCCAGCGCATGGCTGATTTTGCATCTTCGATACAGTCCTCTACCTTGACGTCGTGGCGTGATGACACCCGGTATTCCACGGTGATGGCGACCATGCCCTTGCTCGCAAGGTGTTTGCAGTGGTGTTCGAACTGCGATGGTGATCCGCTTCTCCATCCACCACCAAAAAAGAACACGATCGCCGGTGCTTTTGCTTTTGATTTAACGGGTTTGTAGACGTAGAGCGGCAGTTCGACGTCACCGATCTTTTTGTAAACGTGCTGCTCGCCGCCATTTGGAGCGAGAGCTGCCGTAGCCTTTTTCTTGTTCTGTTTCTTGGCGGGATTTCCTGCTGCGGTTTGGATCTGGGACATCAGTCCGAGACCCAGCAGAAACATGATGCCGAGTAGTGTTTTGTTCATCGTCACGATGAAACCATACAGTACCTGGCAAGTTGCGACCCGTGGCAGTTATTTCGCCTGCTTGAGCACCAGCCACCCCGGATGCCAATCGGCGGGTTGACCGGAGGTGAATCCACCTGCCTCGATGAGGAGGTAGGTTTTGCCGTCCACCACTTTACCCTGCATGAGCAGCATTTGGTTTTTGCTGAGGTCGATGAGTTTGAGACCGGACCAGATCAGGGTGGGGGAAGCGGTTTTTCCGTCGGCTTGGAACACGACTTCCTTGAACGGTGGCTTGCCCGGGTTCATTTTTCTGCCGGACTTGAACTCGTCTGCCGTTTTCACAAAATCGACGACGATCCATTTGCCGTGGAGCTTTTTGTTGTCCTTTGCTTTGCCATCGTAGACGTAGAGGTCGGACTGATTACGGCTCTTCTGCCAGGCGGATGTGCGTTTGGGCACCGTCTGGAGGACCTCGAGTCCACCAGGTGCATCGGTCAACACGCCATTCAATGCGCGTTGGAAATAATCAGCACCACCGTGCATGTGGATTCCGCCGGGCGCATTGTAGGTAGCCGGGAAATTTCCATAGGCTGTGCCGAGAATTTTTGTTCCAAATTTCTGCACTTCTGGATTTGCCTTTTTCAATGCGGCGTTCAGTCCGCGAAGGGGGCTCAGTGGCAAGGTGCGGCGGTTGTTGACAATCTTCTTGCCGTAGATCGGCAGTAGCTTTTTGTAGTATTTCGGATCTGCGACCACTTTGTTTAATAGAGTCATCGCCGCCATGCTCATCCACCATTCGTCGTGCTCGAGCCAGTAAACCAGGCGGTCGACATGGGGTTCGATGGTTTTTGCATCACAGACATCCAAGCTCATCATCGCATGGTAAACGATCCACCATGATTCGTCGGGATCGTTGATCATGGCCGTGAGCAGCTTGATCATTTCGTCGGTCAAACGATCCGCTCTCATGGGGCCACGTTTGAAGGTGCCGTAGATGGCGATGGTACCGGCATGACGAACTCGCACGTCCTTCGATTGGAGTAACTTGAGGATGAGATGATCACGCTTGTGCTTGTAGATGGCATCGACCGCATAGCGGCGGATTCCATGGTCGGGGTGGTGAGCAAATTCGAGCAAAGTTTCATCGCTCACTTTGGGGTCCATCACAATGCGGTAGACTGGCCAGGAGCCGCGGAGGGCGAGCTTTTCTGCGTCGACCTTCTCACTGGTTAGAGCAGTACCGGGGGAGGGATCGATGCGATAAAATTCGTCATCACGGGCGTTACCCCATGGGCGTTTCGGGAGTTGGTATTTCTTGGAAAATTTGGTTGGAGGTGCACCGGTCATGCGCAGTGTCTTGCGTGGCACGGTGTAGGATAGAGCCATGCCTGTGCCCCATAGTTCCTTGTCGTAGCGATGACCACCACCGACGATGCCAAATGATCCGTCGAAACGACGTGAGATGTCGTAAAACCACTGACGGCCATCCATGAATTCACGGTGCTTGTTAGGTTTCTTCTCCGCCATCAATCCCATCGCAGCACCGCGCCAGATTTCGCCGACGCCGCCACCGGTGTGGCCGTGGTTCAGCCAGGAGGTGGAGTAAAAACTTTTCACGGCCGAGACGTCGCGCGCCTTGGCGAAGATGCTCTTTTCGCCTTCTGGTGTTAGGGAGGCAGCGGCAGCCATGGTGAATGCCAGTCCGCCGGTTTTGCCGTTGTCGACGAAGCTCTTTTCAGGCAGCTGGTCGCCGTAGGCCACGTTGCCACGACCAGCGAAGCGGTAGAATTGTTTCAATGATTCCTGCAGG
>JARFPV010000562.1 GCA_029288115.1 Akkermansiaceae bacterium
GAGCTTGGTGCTGCGGCAGAGTAGATCGATAATGCTTTTTTTCCGTTCAGGGGAGATTTCCTCGATAGCGGTGCCTTCGGGCACAAAACAGAGTTCATCACGCTCGGAAATGATTTCCTGGAGCTGTGGTTGTCCTGCACCGCCGTGTTGCCACTGGTCGATGATGCGTCCAGCCCGGCGATAGAAAGTGCGGGTGTCGGTGGCTTCGCAGAGTTTGCTCAAAGCGAGTTTTTTTTCCCCTGCCTCCGGATTGAGACGTTGATTCCTCTGTTGGCGTTTGCGTATGGCGATGCCAATGATGAGTAGGGCTATGGTGGCTGGCACTGCGTGCCAGAAGGGTGAATTGAGACTGGTGGACTCCGGTTGGCCGAGATCTGGCTTATTGATGAAGCTGAGGATGTCCTGCATTTTCTCGGGCGGGGTGTCTTGATCAGGAGTGGTGAGTGCGTTATTCGTGGGGGTGCTTTTTGCAACAGCGGTGACGCTCACCGGGATGGGGGGAGTTTTGAGCGTGTGGTATTTTTTGTCGCTGGGATCGAAATAGCAGAGGATGTAGGAGGGAATCGAGGATACCGAGCTGCTGCTCGGCCTGAGGAGCTGCCGAAAGGTGACTCTGCCGGTGGTGAAGCGCCTCTCCTCGCCGCGCGTGACCTTAGAAGTATCGATGATTTTCCAGGTGTCATCACCAAGCACTGGCGGTTTGATGGACATGAGATTCCCTGTGCCATCGATGTGTAGAGTGACTTCCGTGGAATCAGTTTCTTTTAGTCTAATTTTCGGGCACTGCGCGCTGATTTGGAATTTCCCCACCGCGCCCATAAATTCTGGAGGGGCATCAGCAGGTAGCGGCAGTATCTCAAATGAGATAGCCGGCAGAGTAAGGTTGATTGGTTTCTCTTTCAGGACAGGTCCGAACCGAGGATCAATGATACGCTCGCGAACAATCTGTCGCAGCTTGGCTGGACCAAGAGATGCCTTACCGGGAGTGATGCCGCTGAGCGTGGTGGCATAGCGAATGACCTGATGCGTTTCCCCATCGATTACAGTGGTTGGGGTCGTGCGGCGATCTGGCAAGGAGAAGCGCCATGCAAGGCAGTTTTCCTTTATGGGGTCAGGTAGGCCAAAGCTTGCGGTGCGAAGTCGGCTCGGGGAGTAAATTTTCAGAGTTACCGGGCATACCTCACCTTGGTAGAGAGTGGTTTTAGCTGGGAAC
>JARFPV010000583.1 GCA_029288115.1 Akkermansiaceae bacterium
CAGCTTGGGCCGCTATGCCAGTGGGCAGCGGATGGGAAGAAGGGCTTGCCCCCCGGAGCCAAGACTTATCAAGGAAATCATTACCTGATGATCAGAGGGTATGGTTTAGGCATACCAGCGTGTGATATACCGCTCAAACGACTTGGCGGGCATCGCCCTGTCTTATCGACAAAGGAAGAGCATGACTGGTTTGCGGAGAACATTGGAACCAGTGTCTGGCTGGGGCTCGAACTTGATGGCAAGGGGACATGGCGATGGATCACCGGTGAGCCAATGACCTATCAGCCAGGTTGGGATGATCCTAAACATGCAAATAAGACAACCGGTGTAATCCTGAGTAATACAAGGAAATGGCAATTATTAAACATTGACCACGCAAGGAACCTCTCCATCGAGTGGGAAGGCAAGTGACCTGCCTGAACAATGAACCCACAAGTCACCATTCGCTTGGAGGATCTAACAGGAAAGAGCTCAGGGAAGCTCGGCAACCAGTACTACCGGATGATGATCGGAGGCGGCGTTGCCTTCGGGGTCGCCGTTGGATTCCACGGTGACGGTGGCGTTTTTCCATTCCTTGGAAACGAAGATGTGGTCGATGCGCAGTCCGGGACGGAGTGGGGCTTGCCATTTGCTCCCTGTGGAGAACTGTTTTTTTCCGGGGTCGGTGACGATGCCGGAGGTGAGCAGGGTTTTGATGGCCTTGTTTTCCGTGGTGGCATTGAAGTCGCCCATCAGGAGGACGGGTTCGTTTTTCTGAGACCGGTTGCGGATTTTCTTCAGGATGAGCTCGGCGGATTTCTCGCGTGCGTTCTGGCTTTTGTGATCCCAGTGGGTGTTGTAGACGTAGATGGAATGGCCTTTTTGGATGTGGGTGAGCCTTGCCCAGGTGCAGATGCGGTTGTGGTAGTTCCCCCAAGTACGGCTACCGATTTTTTCCGGTGTGTCTGATAGCCAGAAGGTGCCTTGCTCTGCGGGATCAGGTTTCCAAATCTTGCTGTTGTAGAAAATGGGCGAGTATTCACCGCGCGTTTTGCCGTCGTCCCGGCCTACACCAATGTGGCTGTGATCCGGTAGTGCTTTGTCGACATCCTGCAGCTGATTCAGAAAGACTTCCTGCATGCCGATGATGGAGGCATTTCTCTTGAGTAAATAATCGGTGACCTTGCTCTTTCGGTCGTCCCAGTTGCGCACTCCTTTGTCGTTTTTGTTGTCGTTACGGATATTGTAAGTGATCGCCGTCACCTTGACCGGCTCTGCCTGAAGGTTGAGAACGATCGCGAGGGAGAGACAAAGGTATTTCAGCATAAGGAAATCGGGTTGGGATCACATCAGCAGCTTGCGATCCAGAGTGCGGTATTGGATGGCTTCCAGAATATGCTCAGCGGCGATGTCCTTGCAACCCGCAAGATCAGCCAGGGTGCGTGCGACTTTTAAGATCCGATCATGGGCACGTGCGGAAAAATTGAGATCGGTCATCGCGTGTTCAAGGTAGCCCGAGGCGGTGGCATCGATCCGGCAGTGTTCACGCATCACCTTGCTTGGCATGGCAGCGTTGCAGGTGACATTTTTTAATGAGGAAAAGCGCTCCACTTGTTTGCTGCGAGCTGCTTCCACACGATGGCGGACTTCGGCCGATGTCTCGCCAGTCTCATCGGATGAGAGATCCCGGTATTCCACCAGTGGAACTTCTACGTGGAGGTCGATCCTGTCTAACAGTGGTCCTGAAATACGCTGCCGGTATTTTTCAATCTGTGGCGGTGAGCAGCGACATTCCCTCTTAGGGTCACCGTAGTATCCGCAAGGGCAGGGGTTCATTGCGGCGATCATCATGAACCGACTCGGAAATGTCAGCGTGCCTGCCGCTCGTGAAATGGTGACGTGCCCGTCTTCGAGTGGCTGTCTCATGACTTCCAAGGTTTGCCGCCGGAACTCGGGAAGCTCATCAAGGAACAGAACGCCGTTGTGTGCGAGCGATACCTCGCCGGGGCCTGGGTTGGCACCCCCGCCTAACAATCCAACATCTGAGATGGTGTGGTGCGGTGCCCTGAAGGGTCGGGTCACGAGCAATGCGTTTTCCTTGCCTAACAAGCCGGCGATGGAGTGAATCTTAGTGGCGTCGATAGCCTCCTCCTCAGTGAGGTCGGGCAGGATGGTGGGCATCCGTTTGGCAATCATTGACTTACCCGTTCCCGGTGGACCTACCATCAACAGATTATGACCTCCTGCAGCCGCGACTTCCAGGGCTCGTTTGATCTGATGCTGCCCCTTCACATCCTCCAGCCCCACCTCGTAGTGGCGGCGGGTGTCGAAGAGCTGTTGGCGATCTAGCGCATAGGGCTGCAGCAGGCGTTGTCCGGTGATGAAGTCCCAAGCCTCACGTAGGTTTTCCACACCGTAAACTTCCAGCCCATCTACGACAGAGGCCTCGGCAGCATTGGCAGCAGGAACGATGACACGTGATCGGCCGCGCTTTTTTGCTTCCAGTGCCATCGGTAGCACTCCGCGGATCGGTCGTACCATGCC
>JARFPV010000609.1 GCA_029288115.1 Akkermansiaceae bacterium
GTGATGAGTTTCTCCGAGTGGCGGCGGTATTCAATCAGGTCGGCAATGCTGCACGCCTTGAGCCCGTGAGTTTGCTGGTAATCGCCAAGTGACCCTGCACGCGCCATGGTGCCGTCGTCATTGATGATTTCACAAATGACTCCAGCCTTGGGTAGACCCGCGAGGTTGGCTAAATCGACGGCTGCCTCGGTGTGACCTGCCCGGCGCAGGACTCCGCCTGGAACCGCCTGCAATGGGAAGATGTGACCTGGCTGGACTAAGGATTTGGCGCCCTTGCTTGGGTCGGCTAGAAGTTCGATGGCGAGGGATCTATCCGCGGCGGAAATGCCGGTGGAGATGTTTTCAGCGGCATCGACAGAGACAGTGAAGGCGGTTTTTTGGGACTCTGAATTGCGTGGAGTCATCGGGGGTAAGCCCAATTCCTCGGCACGCTCTGCAGTGATAGGTGCGCAGATCAAGCCACGTCCGTGATTCGCCATGAATGCGACCATTTCCGGAGTTACTTTGGACGCTGCGGCAACAAGATCAGCCTCATTTTCGCGACTTGGGTCATCAACGACGATGACCATTTTGCCGGCAGCGATATCGGCGATGACTTCGTCAATGCTATGGAGTGTGAGAGCGGACATGGTTGTGAGTGTGTGGTGATCAGTGATCGGTGTCTGTGGATATACTACCTGACTTGATGTGGAGATCGCGTTGAGGGAAGGGGATTTCGATGTTATTATCGCGGAATGCCTTCCAGACGGCGAGCAGAACTTCTGAGCGGATGTTGCTGACACCTTGTGGGGCGTCGTCGATCCAGAAACGAACCTGCAGGTTGATTGAGGAATCACCAAATTCCATCATCAGGCAGTTGGGTTCCGGGGTTTTTAAGACTCTGGGAATTGATTTAACGGCTTCTTTGCAGATGCGGATCGCCTCGGGCACATCGGTCGAGTAGGAAACACCGACATCAGCCTTGATTCTGACAATTCTGTCGGTGAACGACCAGTTGATCACCTTATTGGTCACGAAATCCTCGTTGGGAATGAGGATTTCTTTACGATCGCGAGTGATCACGGAGATGTAGCGCGTACGCAGAGTATTGATCCAGCCGAAGGTTCCTTCGATTTCGATCACGTCGCCAGGTTTGATCGATTTGTCGAGCAGGATGATCACACCGGAAACGAGGTTGGAAATCACCTTTTGAAGGCCGAACCCTAGACCGAGACCTAGAGCACCGGAGAAAATTGCGAGGCCTCCGAGTGGAACGCCACCGATTTTCAGAGCACCGACAATGGCGATGATGTAGAGTGTGAATCGTGAAGTTTTTCCAATGAGCACCTTGATTGAAGGTGGGATGTCGTCACGGGACCGGACAAAAGCATCGAGGAACTTCGTGGTCAGTGAGACGAGCCATAGAAGAACAAGGAGTGCAACGATAGCCGAAATGATTGCCCATAAATTGATGTCAATGCTGCCGAGGGGGAGGCTGATCCTCTGCAGAGCAGCACTGAGTGGATCGAGCCAGCCGAACAGGTGAAGCGCAAATATAAGCAGCATGCCGCCGCCGAGGAATTTGGGTGCGGAACTTCCCTTCGAGACTGCCGTCGCAATCTGATAAAGAACAAATGCCGTGACTAGCAGGGTGGTCGTGTAGATGTAGCTGCAAGGGAGATATGAGCCACCTTCTTCGACGAGTTTGGCGGACCAGTTGCTTCTCACGGCCCAGGTGATCCAGAGCAGGAAACAGAAAATCACCGGAATGCCGGAGATTTTTTTCCCAGGGTCAAAGAAGCGCTTGAATATCCTCTGTTGCTTTGAACCGGGGAGAAAGACTGTGCGTCTCAGTAAGATCGATAATGCAATGGCACTGACCAGGCAGATGCCGATAGATCCCCACTGCCAGTAATCTTGTCGATCATCGACAAGTTTAAGCAGGTTCGATTGAATGGATTTCCAGTCGATCATAAGGTGGGAGGCGAAGTGCCCAAGACAGATAGCATTCTACCACGTTGACGGCAAGCTCAGCCCTCGTAGTCTCAATGTATTTTTCAGGCATGCATCACCTAGCTGTGATCCATTTCTTGCAATGCCTCAAACACAGGAGCCGGTACATAGCGGCGCACGGATTTTTCCCAGCCTTTCGGTCCGATCAAGCTCTTGACCATGCTGGAGGATAGTTCGGCAATATCACGTGGCGGCATAAGGAAAGTGGTGGTAATGCTCGGTGCCATGTCGGAATTGATATGCCGCATGACCCGTTCGTACTCGTAGTCATGGGGTGAACGGATACCGCGCAGAATGTAATCTGCCTTTACGTCCTTGGCGTAGTTGACCAGATAGCGGTTGTTGAACTCGGCGATGGTTAATCGTTCACACGATGGAATGGAGTCGCGCAGCAGTTGGAGTCGGTCATCGACGGAGAATGAGTAAGATTTTGCCGGATTGCTACCGATCGCTACGTAGAGCCGATCAAAGAGTTCGAGGCCTCGCTGAATCATCCAGAGGTGGCCATTGGTAGGGGGGTCGAATGACCCGGCGTAGACTGCGGTGCGCATAGTTTTGTTAGGGTTTTTGGGCGGGCTCATTATCGGACCAGATCATATGCTTTCTAGCGAGGTCCTTGGCTCTTTTGTCGGCTTCCTCCTTTCGGGGGCCGTTGAATGATGCGATGCGCTTGGCAACTTTGACAGAGGCTTCCCATCTTCCGGTGTCTTCAAGCATGGCAAGTGCCTTGAATCCGCACCGGTAAAACCAGAACCATTCCTCACGCTTTGCTTGCGGGTCGTCGGGGGCCTGGCCTGCGATGATGACGCTGTAATAGGATTTGAATGCCTCAGAGGTTTTTTTCATGCCTTCATAGGCTTGACCACGAAGATAGTGAATTCGGTGGATCCAAGCGGGGCTGAGGTTCTCGATTTTTAGCAGCTCGTTGTATATGGTCACCGCCTGGATGATTTTTTCTGAATTGCCGAGGCTTTGCCGCTGGAGGCAGTCGGCCATCAGCACTCCTGAACCAAGTTGTTCTTCAGGGCTGATATTTTTGTTAGTCATTAGGGGCTTAAGAGCGCTTTCGGCCTCGGTGTATCGTTCTAAGTCGATAAGCACGCGACTCTGCTGGATACGTGCCTCGGCAGCCAGAGCATGTTTGCTTTCGATGATGTTCTGGAACATGGTGATACATTCTTCGCGTGATTGCGCTGTGCCGCCAAGTCTTGCTGACATGGCTTCGTAAAACTTGGCATATGGCGTGAGAGCATTCTCGGGGTATTTTTCGCCAAAATTCTGAAAAATCCGGCGAGCTTTGTTGAAGTCTTCGTTGTGGTAATAGGCTTCGCCACATTTGAACTGGATGTTGGCGGACAGCGGTGAATTTTCAAATTTGGCGAGGAAGTTTTCAGCAATCTGAGCGGCTGTTTGCCACTCCTGGAGTAGCGATTCTGCACGAATGCGTATGCGCGTGATCTGTGCCTGTTGAGTTGCTTCCTGCATCCGTGGTGAAATGATCTCGAGCTGTGCCTTTGCCAATGTGATATCGGGTGGTGCAATATTGACGCAAGCTGCGGCGAGTGCTAACCGTGCCTCGTTTTCCCTTGGGTGGCCGGGGTTTGCCATGATGAATGCGTCCATGTCATTGCGCCCCTGGATGTCAGATGCTGCACATCTCCAAAGCGCCCGCTCAAGCGCGAGTGAGGCTTTGACTTTGCTGTCTTCTGCTGAATCAACGATTTGTTCGAATGCCAGGAGATTACTCGCTTTGAGTGCCATGATGCCCGCGTTGATACTGGCAGTTCGGGCAATGAGATCGGAACTCGAAAGCAGGGCGCCCTGAAATGCTCGCATGGCCCCTTCATAATCGTCTTTGCTCGCTAAAATTTCTCCTCGTAGGATACTCGACTGGTTTTTTAGCTGTGGAGAAAATGTGATTTTTTCCATCACGGCCAGAGAGAAAGTAGCTAGGTCCAGTTGTTTCTGCTGAAGGTGAAGATAAGCGGTTTCCAAGAGCGAGGCAGAAAAAAGTTTCAGGTAAAGCTCGCTGGGTGACTGATTACTCTGGGAGTAGATATTTCTCAATCGAGCCAGGATCGCGGCGGCTTGGATCTGGTTTTTCTCTAACTGAGTGCGTGTCAAAAGCTTGGCGCGGTAAAACAATGCGAGTGCGGCGAGGTCGTGGTTTTCCAATGTTGATATTTCGATGGTTTGGATACCTGTGGCTCCATCACCCGCACCTAAGATCACGGATTCGGCGGTGAGGGCTTTTTCGCCTGCCCATGATCGCAGTTTTTCCATACTCGGATGTTCCTCGGTAATATTTTCTGGCAGGTATGCCACGAGGCGCTCAAATGCAGCCTGTAATGCATAGGAATCCGGATGATCGTCAATGAATTGCTGCAATGTCGTAATGGCTCCTTCAACGTCTTTATTAGCCGCCTGTGCATCCGCAAGTCCTAGAAAACAGGCATGGAAAATCCTCGTGCTGTGGTGCTCATCAGGTGCCGTGACGAGCGATTGGAAACGGTTCACGGCTTCTGCTGTCTTATCGTCATTGAGTGCAAGTCGAGCATTTAGGTATTCCTTGAGTTTGGCCGCGGCGGGGGTTTCCGTATCAGCAATTTCGAGGGACTTGAGAGCGAGTTCGTTCTTGCCCGCATCGATCTGGAGTTCAGCGGCGAGCAGTGCGGCGGTATTACGGCCCGGTGATTTTTTGGTTTTTGAAACTTCGTTAAGGATAATCAGTGCCTGATCATTCTGATTGAGAGCAATGAGGATCCGTGCCCGAGCGAGCTGGGCTTCAATTGATAAGCTGTGGGTTTTTGGGACCGCGCCGAGAGCTTTTTCGGCTTCTATATATTGTCCAAGGCTCGCCAAGGCCTCGGCTTTCCAGAGTGTGATGGAAGAAAATGAGGAAAGTTCTTTTTGACTGAGTATTTCCATCGCCTCAGTTGACAGTTTTTCGTCGCCACCAGATTCAACGCTAGAGCGAATTAGAGCTTCGGCAAGCATGAGATTGGTTGCAGCTTTTGCAGCGTCACTCAGCTTGGGTGTGGTCAGAATTGCGCGAAAATTGTCCGCAGCCACCCCCGGTAGGTGATCTGACATGGCTTTTGCCGCTTCCCTATAGTTGGGTAGCTTGTTCAGCTCTGAATGCACCTTGCTGCTCAGACGAGGGCTCTCGGGCGCCCCCTCAAGCGGAAGCGTCACCAATAGCGATAGGAATAACAACAAGCGGAACACACAGGTATTATGCGATAAATGCCACAAGATAACAGCAATTGTTCGGTAAAAATTAGGTTGGGTTTTCGTAAGATATGGCGTGCAATCCCTGCGGATGAAAACACTCGGGGACATGGGAGAGGATGCAGTAGTGGCCAGAGTGGTCAAAGCACTGCAATTTGACGACTCTGTGGTCGTGGGCCCAGGTGATGATTGCGCAGTTGTGGATATTGGCAAAGCAGACGTCTATCAGCTGTTGAAGACCGATTGTTTGGTCGAGGGGATTCACTACAATAAGGCGGCTGATCCTTGTCGGGTCGGGTGGAAAGCCATGGCTCGAGTCATCAGTGATTTCGCTGCGATGGGTGGGATGGCTGATCACTTGTTGGTCACCATCGCGATGCCTTCGGACACTTGCATTGACTACGTGGAAAACCTGTATGCTGGAATGCAGCGCTGCGCCTCACAGTTCGATGCTGACATTTGTGGAGGAGAAACGAGTTCTGTACCCGCCGGTTCAGCAGCTGTTATTTCAATTGCCGGGACAGGAAGTGTGGAAAAAGAAAGGTGTGTGCTGCGTTCGGGAGGTATGCCAGGCGATGCCATTCTCGTGACGGGTGCCCTCGGGGGATCAATCAACGGGAAACATCTCGATTTTATCCCGAGAGCAAAAGAGGCACGCTGGTTGACAGAAAACTTTGACGTGCATGCGATGATGGATTTGTCCGATGGTGTGGCTCGTGATTTGCCTCGATTAGCCGATGCAAGTCGGTGTGGCTATCAAATTGACCCTGAGAGCATTCCTGTGACACCGGGTTGTGATCTCAGCCAAGCTC
>JARFPV010000172.1 GCA_029288115.1 Akkermansiaceae bacterium
TCGCCAGCCTGACATCGAGTCCTCCTTGCATGAATTTTTTACTCCATGATTTCCCGTCGTCGGAGAAATAGATTTCGTAAGCTTTCACCAGCCCATTGCCGCTGCCCGGCTTCTGGTTCGACCAGGTGGAGAACGAGAGTCCATGGATCTCTGCGCCCTTTGGATTCTCAAAGATCACGTAGTGCGGTGGCTTGGCAAGCGTCGGTGTGTAGCGCGTGTGCCAGAATGTTTTATGCGATCCGTCCTGCATCTTTTCCTTTTCCATCCCCTTCTGGAAGCTACTCACGGTGACCTTGCCGCCGATTTTCTGGAGGTTGGTTTGGAAGCTGGTGTCTTCATTCGATTCTCTCGACGCTGCTTTCAGAGGAAGCCCTGTAAAGATCATACCGTAGGACTTCGGCGGCCACTGGTCGAAAATCGGACCGCGTGCCTTGAGCTGCTTGATGTAGCCACCTTGCTTGGTATTTCTTTTACGGAACGTGTGCTTCGAGTAGCAATGCACCGAGACACTTTCCCCAGGCCGGAGAAAGGCGCGGATGGTGTGCGACTTGAGTTCTTTCCCGGAGAGTGAGATCACACCGACGAGTCGCTGTGGCTGTGGGCGGTCGTCCGCGTAGTAATACTTCCCGGCATACACTTGCAGGGTGACGTCCTCCGGAAACTCAGCGACTTTCGCCGCATCAAAGGTCAGCTCATACCACCCTGCGGCCGGTGGATCAAAACCCTCGTAGAAAAACGAGTAGCTGTTGCCATTGTTCGCCCGGGTCCATGAGAACAGGGTGCCATCCTTGTAGGGTCGGTGGTAAATATTGTAGGTCCCATGGCTGTCGCGGACCTTGTTAGTCACCCAGGTTTTCTCCGCGGGAAATCCCTCGACAGGAAACGCATGGTCGAGCATTTCATCGGCAACTGCAAAATACGACCCGAGCATCTCGCGGCTGAGCTGGATGTTTCTGTTAGAATCAAAATCATGCGTGCCTCGATCCTCTGGAATCTTGCCAGTAAGATCGAGATTCACCCCTAATAAATCGTTCACCGAGTGGACAAATTCGTGTCGACTGATCCGTCGAAACGACTTCGGAGCATCTTGCTGGTTCCCCTTCAGCTTTCTCTTCGCCAACCATTCCAGAACGGTTCTTTTCTCCTGTGCATCCGGCTGCTCCTCCTTGGCAGGTGGCATTTTCCCGTTGAGCACGTTCTCAAACATCAGGGTGCCGTCCCCTTGCCCGTCCTCGAGAAACCCCTCAAGATCAAAGCCACCTTTCTCAGAGCCGTCGCCATGACAATCGAAGCAATAGTGTTCCAGCACCTCGGCGGCCTGTTGCTCCCGCACGAAAGCGGGGTTACCGAAGGCAATGGAGCCTGTGATAATCAAAAGAAATGACGATTGGAAAACTCGGTGCATATTATTTTGTTAGCTTTACTTTTTCTTCATCACCAGCACCCAATCCTGGGGTGATGGCACGTTGGGCGACTTCCACGTTCCGGACAGCTCGTGTTTTCCGAGGTCATAGCGTCGACCGGAAACCGGGTCAAAGTAGAAAGCGGACCAGGAGCCCGGCTCGATATTCTTAACCTCAATACCGTTCCATTTGTAGACGCCACGGATCGGTTGATAAATCACCCGGATTTTGCCCGGGATGCCGGCGGCGAAAACGTCTTTCCCAACCCACTCAGGGTGTTCCTTGAACTTCTGCCAAGGAAGGGATGCGAGAAGTGCCTTTCCACGACCAAGCTGTGCCGATCCGGGAAAATGCATACCTTCGTTCCAGGTGGTCAGATCGTAGGGCTGATGGTCCCAGCCACCCCAATTGCCGTGCTCCTCGGGCGTCGCCATGTGCCAGATGCCAGCGGCTCCGTAGGTGTGTCCGGCCGCCCCGGACAGCATCAGCGTCCAGAACTGGTAGCGCTGCAGGTAGGCCGGGTTCTGCTGCATGTGGAGCTCGTAGCAGGACTCGCCGCTGACAAAGGGCTTCAAGGGGTCGTTCTTGAACGACTTGCGAGTCTCGCCGAGCACCTTGTTGACGGTCTTCCAAGTGTTGTGACCCGTTGCGGACATATCAAAATCAAAAACGCTGTGTCCTTCTAGGGCTCCGCGCAGGTGACT
>JARFPV010000202.1 GCA_029288115.1 Akkermansiaceae bacterium
ATGTGTATAAGAGACAGCCTGGATGCCTTTTCTAGCATCACAAGATCCCTGCCAGATATCTCGATATCAATCGCATTCCCTCCAGCTCCGGTTTCTTGTCGGAAGCTCAGTTCGACAACTCCGGCAATCAAACCAATCTCCTTGCGCCACTCGGTGATGAACTCGTCCGCAGAAATACTGCGTTCAGCCGCTGGCGAAAGTTGCACGGTCACCTCACCGAGATTGCTTCCAAGCGGCACTCGCCCGGCCCCGAAGCCGGTCTGAAACGGTTGGGTGCCCGCTGTTGCTAAAATATGCACCGAGATCTCGTCACCGTGAATATCCATATGCCGAGAACCCACGATCTGGGCAGCTCTCTCGATGCGTTGAATTTCCTTTTCCGTGGTGGAAAACGGCACCCCCACAGGCATTTCAAGTTTTGCAGTCACCACATCGCCCTCCACCTTGGGCATAAACTCAAATGGCACCCACTTCCCGGCTACGAGTCCAAAAACCAATAATAGCACGGCCAGGAATACCGACCACACGAGGTAACGGTATCTCAGGCAACGCCTTAGAAGTGGTCGGTAAACCCCCTCGACAAAACGCTCCAGCGCACCAGCGACTTTACGTTGAATACGGAAAATAATATTTACATCCTGGTTTCCACTATGCGGCCTCAGCAATGCAAGGTGTGCGGGAAGCACAAATTTCGATTGCAGTAGTGAGAAGAGCAATGTGGGGATGACGATAAGAGGTATGTTAGGCCAAATCTTCCCGCTGACACCACTCAGACCCAACATCGGAGTGAATGCCGCAACTGTTGTTAGAATGCCGAATATGACAACCGTTCCGACTTCGTGCGTACCACGCCAACTTGCCTCTCGCGGATGCTCGCCGCGCTGGATTCGACTGTATACATTTTCCCCAACCACAATCGCATCATCCACCACGATCCCTAGAACCAAGATAAAGGCAAACAGGGAGATCATATTAATGGAAATGCCCATTTCCGGCATCAACCAAATACCTCCGGCAAAAGACACCGGAATACCGAGTGCCACCAGAAACGCCAGACTAGGACGCAAAAAAAGTGCCAGCACGATGAACACCAGCAATAGACCGGTCGCGCCATTACGCATCAACAAGCTCAACCTTCCATCTAACAATTTACTCGCATCATTCCACAGCTCCAGCTCAACTCCCTCGGGAAGCTGGCTGGGTGCTACATTCTTGATGTAGTCTCTCACCCCGTCAGCTATGAGCAAGGTGTCCTGCTCACCGGTGCGGTAAACATTCACCAGAACGGTGCGCCTCCCGTCAAAACGAGAACTAATATCCACATCCTCAAACCCATCCACCACCTTAGCGATATCGCGTAGCAGCAGTTCTGATCCATCGCGTTTACTTGTCACTACGACATCCTGAAACTCCTTCGCCGTGTAACGTTTTCCCTTTGCCCGGATTACGACTTCCCCGGCTGTGGTGCGGATCGACCCGCTGGGCAAGTCCAGGGAAGTTCGCCGCACAGCATCTGCCACCTGCTGTAAAGACAACCCGTGCCTACGTAATGTATCCTCGGACACCTCGATCGATATCTCGTATGGGCGCACCGCTGTGAGGGTCGCCTTGGTAATCTTTGGCGTACCGCGGAGAATGCGCATCATACTCTCCTTGCCACCCGCGAGATCTTTTCCAGGTTCCGGGGGTTTGTAATCCAACAAACCATCACGAACTATTTCTCCTATTTCCCGTAAGGTTTTTTCATCAACATCGGCAGAAACCGCCACACTCATTACCTGCATATCGAGCACAGCCTCCTCGAGGGTCGGTTTTTCCGCTTTGTCAGGGAAATTGGTAATCGCATCCACCTTGGTTTTGAGGTCACTCATCACCTCTCGCACGTCGTATCCAGTCTCCACCTCGACTGTCACCGCGCCCATCGACTCCATGGCAGTGGCGGTGACACGTTTAATGCCATCAACATCTGCAATAGCGTCCTCGATGGGAAGAATGATTCCATCCTCCACCTCCTCAGGTGTGGCATTTGGGAACGGCACCTGAATGAGCACCGCATCCAGCGTGATGTTGGGGAACACCTCCTTGCGCAACTTGAACCATGTGGAGAACCCGGCGAGCAACACCAGCAGCATGATGAAGTTTGCCGTGACATGGTTCTTACTGAACCAATGGATGGTTTTCTGCATCGTTTATCAGGGAGTGTTAGGTTCGTTCATGGCTTTATCACTCTCCACGGCGAGTTCCATTCCATTGACCGGCATCTCGATAGGGCTGACGATCAAACGTGTTCCGTCCGGGAGACCCGAGGAGATGAGCACTGCCTTCTCCATCGTCCGGGCAAGCTTGACAGGCAGGATCTTCAACTTGTCCTCAGCTCCGAGGGTCAGCACAGTATTATCCTCACGCAAAGCGCTCCGTGGAATCTCTGTCACACCGGCCATCGTCCTTCCCGTGATCTTAGCCCTAACAACAAGACCCGTAGGCGGCAGCGGGAATACCTTTTCTTCCTTATTGGAATTCACATGCATAACCAGATGAGTGGTCATGGTATTGCGATCCACATCACCCTCGCTGCGAACCACTTTTCCCGCCCACTCGCGTGTTTGCCCGGCAAGCTCGGCCTCAATCGTCACACTTGCCCCGATAAATCCCTGCTCTGTTTGTTCAAGGTAGCCCAGATCTTCCATAGTGACAGGCATCCGAATCTCAAAATCATCCACTGAATAAACGTCGGCAAGTCTCGCCCCCGGCGTGATATAGGAACCCAGATCCGTGTAGGTAGCCTGCACCCGGCAATCATAGGGAGCTCGCAATTTGGTCCTCTCCAGATCACGGACCGCTTTATCCACCGCCGCTTCAGCCGCACTTACCCGAGCTTTGGCACTGGTGATTTGTGGCTTGCGCAACACGAGGCCAGAGGGATTACCACGTCCCAGCTTCGCCCAGTCACGTCGTGCCTGATCCGCACGCGCCTCCTCTTGTGTTAGAAATAATCGAGCATCTTCCAAGGATGCCACGGCATTGGCATGAGCCGAAACATAATCGGCACTGTCAATTTCCAGCATGACCTCCCTGTGTTTAAACTCCCCTCCCGTTTTGAATTGCTTGGACACCTTGGTGACGCGCCCCATCACCTCGGATGCCGCCTGCGTACGATGCGACGGCTCAACACGCCCCTGCGTACTGACAAACATTTGTTTCTCCCCGGACTGCACCGTAATCACACGCACCACGGGAACCACCCTGGGTGGAGATTCCTTGTCGGCCTTGGGGCCAGTATGCTTTAGCACAACAAAACCACCCACACCTAGAGCGACGACCAGCAGGACCACGAACCAGCGTGCTGTTTTTTTGACCACGCCTGCTTCTGGGAGATCAACATCATGCTCAGCTATATTTTCATCACTCATTGTCTGATTTTTTTGGGTTAATCGTTTTAAAACCACCACCGAGCGCAAGGTGGAGGTCTACACGGTTGGCCAACCTCACCCTGCGCAAAGAAACATACTGGGACTCTAGCTGAATACGCCGCGTCTGGGCGGTAAAGAGCGTGAGCACATCACCATTGCCGTCACGATAGTCATCCTCAGCTGCCTCTGACGCATCGCGTGCCAGCTTAAGGGCTTCACGCATTTCGTTCTCGCGTCTCTTGAGCCAGCGCTCTGATGCCAGTGCTTGCTCAACTTCGCCAAATGCAACAAGCACCGTTTTATGCAGCGAGGCGAGTGCTTCACGTTGATTGGATTTCCTCACCCGGATCTCACTATGAACCCTTCCCCCTGTTAGAATTGCATAGGAGAGATTGACACCCACTGACCAGACACCGAAATCACTGTTAATAATATTCGTCAGCGAATCCGTCG
>JARFPV010000311.1 GCA_029288115.1 Akkermansiaceae bacterium
ATGTGTATAAGAGACAGCTTCCAAGGTTAAGGTGAGCCATTATGCGGGAGCCAACAAACCAGAGAAGGAAAGCCTCCAGCTCAGCAAGGACCTTGTTGCCATGCATGAGGGGGAACTCGGTGCCGGCACCATGGTGTGTGAGGAAAAAAACACGCCGGCATTTGCCCACGTCCTTGCGCGCGGAGAATATGGGTCACGCGGCAAACGTGTCTATGCACGCACCCCCGAATTCCTACCCACACCACCTGATGGCTCTCCCATGAATCGCCTGGGACTCGCCGACTGGGTCGTGATGAAAGACAACCCCCTCACCGCCCGCGTCTTCGTCAACCGCGCCTGGCAGGAAGTCTTCGGCAAGGGCATAGTAGAGTCATCCGAGGACCTGGGGATTGTTGGCAGTCGCCCGAGCCACCCGGAACTGCTCGATTATCTGGCCGCTGATTTTCGAGATGGCGACGACGAGAAGTCAGCATGGAAAATGAAACGCCTCTATCGCAAGCTTGTGATGTCGATGACCTATCGGCAGAGTGCCAGCATCAACGCCGGGGCACAACAAAGTGATCCTGACAACCTGCTCTATGCACGGGGGCCACGCTTCCGCATGGATGCCGAGGTGGTGCGCGACACCGCATTGCAGACTGCCGGATTGCTCAATCGTAAAAAGATCGGCGGCCCGTCATTCATGGGCTACCAACCGCCGGGAATCTGGAAAGACAGCTATCCTTCCAACACGCATATCTATAACCAGCACAAGGGAGACATCATCTACCGTAGAAGCGTTTACCAATTCATCAAACGCACGGCGATTCACCCTCAACTGAATATTTTTGATGCTACTGACCGACTCATCTCATGCGCACGCAGAACCAGAACGAACACGCCGCTAGCGGCCCTCAACACCCTGAACGATGTCACCTTCCTCGAAGCCGCCAGGATACTCGCCAATAACACAGTCGGTCACAGCAACGACACCCACACACGCTTAAACTTCATTGCAATGCATGCGTGGGGACGTACGCTGGAAACGGATGAACTCAAGCCATTGGAATCCCGCATCAAGGAGCTCAGACAACTCATCAGCAGTGAAGACGCAGCCAAGCTTCTAAAACAAGGCGACTCCCCTCAGCCGGAGAACCTCGATCCCATCGAGTGCGCCACCTGGATGTGTGTTGCTAACCTCATGTTGAACTCAGACGAATTTATCAACCAGTAATGAAACACACGTCACACGCTTGCTCAGATCACCACGGAGAAGGCCCCACTGTCTGGGATCTTCCCATTCCCGATGGTCTGAAACACGAATGGAAAGACGCCATCACACGCCGCCATTTCCTCAAGAAAAGCAGCGCATCGCTCGGCGGAATTGGATTGGCATCATTGCTGGGCAGCAAGCTTGCGCAAGCAGGTGGCATTTTGGGAGCACCGCATGCAGAACCAACAGCGAAACGCGTGATCTCCCTGTTCATGGCTGGAGGCCCACCTCACCAGGACCTTTTCGACTACAAACCAAAACTCGCCGAATACAGCGGCAAGGATATCCCCAAGGATGTGCTGGGTGCCGACTTCAAACCCAGCGGCATGACTGCCGGAATGTCGAGATTCACCGTGCGGCCAAGCACTTTCACCTTCAAACAATACGGTGAATCAGGTCGCTACGTCAGTAGCGCCTTGCCGTGGACTTCCAAAATCATCGATGAGGTCTCCATGGTGCATTCGATGTACTCAGACGCCATCAACCATGAGCCTGCCATCATGCTCATGAACACAGCCAACATGCTTCCGGGTCGCCCCGCCCTTGGCGCCTGGGTTTCCTACGGTCTGGGCAGCCCCAACGATAACCTGCCGTCATTTATTGTCCTCAACTCAACACAACCCAAAGGCACCTCCGGCCAACCCGTGACTCCCCGCCTCTGGTCCAGCGCATTCCTGAATGCCAAACACGCCGGTGTGCCGCTTCGCGCCGGCAAGGACCCCGTGCTCTACCTCAATAACCCCGACGGCATGAGCCGCAAACTGCGCAGAAGTATCCTCGATGGAATCTCGGAATTGAATCAGAAAATCTACCAAGACACAGGCGACCGGGAAACCCACGCACGGATCCAGCAATACGAGATGGCATTCAAAATGCAGATGAGTGTGCCGGAACTCGCCAACCTCTCCAATGAACCCGCATCCACTTGGGAGCTCTATGGCGATGAAGCAAAAATCCCGGGAAGCTTCGCCTACAACTGCCTGATGGCAAGGCGGCTTGCCGAACGCGGTGTCCGCTACACCCAGATCTATCAGCGCGGCTGGGATTTCCACGGTGCTCTTGACCGGGATCTGAAAAAACTGGCCCTGGCAACTGATCGCCCTACGTATGCATTGATTACCGACCTCAAACGCCGCGGCTTACTCGATGACACGCTAGTGACATGGGGTGGCGAATTCGGGCGCACAACCTACTCCCAAGGTGGCAGTGGCCGGGATCATCACGCCAAATGCTTCACATCATGGATGGCTGGCGGAGGTATCAAGCCAGGTCAAACCTACGGCCAGACTGACGACTTCGCATTCAACATCCTCGACACCCAAACCAAGGTGCACCCACGCGATTTCATCGCCACCATCTGCCACTGCCTGGGCGTCAATGCAGACCGACTCAGTAAACGCGTCATGGGCGTGGACCTCAGACCCACCGGAGTGATCCACGGCAAGGTGATCAAAGACCTCCTCGCCTAACCGGTTTATCTCCTCCCCTGCAGCGCACGAGTAATGGTCAACTCATCCGCGTGATCGAGCCCCCCACCGGCGGGGAGCCCTTGCGCGATGCGTGTGGTGCGGAAATTTTTCCCGGCTAAAATCTCGGCAATGTAGTTAGCTGTCGCCTCGCCCTCGACATCCGCCCCGAGGGCAAGAATGATTTCCATTTCCTGGTCAACATTTTCCAATCTCCGCAGCAGTTGAGAAATGCGCAGGTCTTCGGGGGTGACGTTATCGAGTGGAGAAAGTTTCCCTCCGAGGCAGTGGTAGTAACCCTTGAAAGCACCGGAG
>JARFPV010000316.1 GCA_029288115.1 Akkermansiaceae bacterium
GTCAAGCAGCATACCAAGGCTGCCTAGGCTGATTCTTGAGGGGGATCCGCATGATTTGGGTGTCGCAGTGCAGACCGCCGCGCACCGTCAGCCGTTGCAGGAACCGCTCATTATCAATTTTCAGACGGCTGCCTCTCAACAGGTGGCCGTTTTTCGTTTCTCCGATGAATTCATTCAGCGAAACCAAGCCTCTTATGCGACTGAAACGAAAATTTAGCATGACACGTCACGCGGAGTTCGCGCAGACTCGCAAAGCTGGTGGTGCGATGGGGGGAGCTTATCTCGTGCTGATTACCCTTGCTGATCCGCAGTTGCCGCATCACAAGGTCGGTGTTATCGTCACTCGCAGGGTCGGTAATGCGGTTGTTCGCAATAAGCTTCGTCGCCGCATTCACTCGATTTGTGCGAAGAATCTTCCATCCATTGAAGGGACGCGATACCTCGTCACAGTATTGCGTTGGCGTGCGCCGCAAGCAACGTTTGCCGAATTGGAGAACGATTGGCTAAAGCAGGCACGTAGACTAGGAATTCTGCCCGCAGCCTAATTTTTATCAGCCGTGAACCTCATCAACCGCCTGCTCAGCGCCATGATTTATTGCGGCATTCGCTTTTATCAGAAATTTCTCAACCCAATTATTAAAGCCATCAGCCCGAACAGCGGCTGCCGATTCGATCCTACCTGTTCCAATTATTTCCTACAAGCTGTGCAAATTCATGGTCCGTTTCGTGGATCATGGCTTGGCATCCGGGGAATTTTCCGCTGCCATCCCTGCGGTGGATGTCGCGATCACCCCGTTCCGCCAAAAAAATAGCTTTTAACAATCATCATACTCATCACATCAACTTCATACCATGGACCGCAAAGGATGGATTATACTGACGATCTGCGCTGTGCTGCTCGCGCTGAATTTCTATTATATGCCGGAAAAAAAACCACCGTTTCCGAAGGAGACGGAGGAAACGACGGAGAAAACCCCTGACAAACCGTATAGTGACACTGACGACTCGAGCGACCCCAGTACCAAGCCAGGAACAAGTGGAGGTCTTGAGGTCGAGCCGCCGGTCGAGACGGTGGGTGAAAACACCGCGACCTTGGTATCCTACCGGGATGGGAAGAAACTGGTAACTTACACCTTCACCTCACGTGGTGGCGGGATCAAGACTGCGCTGCTGCACGATCAGTTTGCCGTTGGTTCAAAGTCAGAGAATGTCATGCTCAATGCTGATGCTCCTGCACCCATCGGTGCCCTTGGAGAAGGCCCTGACAACTACCTCGCCTTGAACTATGACCAGGTCGTATCCGAGGAAGAAAATGCGGTCTACTACACTGCCAAGACGAGTGACGGCCTGATCATCAAGAAAAAGTGGGCCTTGTCAGAAGACAAGGACAACCCCGGTGCACCCTGGCTGCTGACACTGGATATCTCGTTCCGTAACAAGGGGAAATCGATAGTTAACCTCCAGAAGTTCACTTTCTTCAATGGTGCTGCCACCCCTCTGCATCATCGTGAGTGGCCAGATCAAGGTGGTGCCTTTTATCTCAACGACGGTGAGTTTGAAAATGCCAGCACTTCCTCTGACTCCAAGGTCGACAAGGGGTTTTTCCACAGCGCCCAGACGCTGCTCAAGGAGGGCGTGGAAGATCTGGAATACGCCGGTGTTTCCAACCAGTTCTTTACTACCCTGGTTCGCCCGTCGGAGAAATACGCCTCGTCATTTTGGGCTAAGTCCAAGGAGGTCTATCTTCCAGGGAGCGATCCCGGCAAGCCGAACTATGCTGTTAGGTCTGGCTTCGATCTACCGGCACGTAAGATTGTTGAAGATGATTTCGAGGTTCTTTCTTATACCGTTTACGTAGGTCCCAAACGTTACAGTACGCTCAAAAAGATGGAGGGTAATGTAGACGAAGTTTTGAATTACGGTTGGTTTACGATTGTGTCTGTGGTGCTGAATAACGTGCTCAACTGGCTGCACGACGTGGCCTTTTCCAAGACCGCTGACAAGTGGTCATGGGGATTATCGATC
>JARFPV010000345.1 GCA_029288115.1 Akkermansiaceae bacterium
GGTGGTGGAAGCTGAAGGGGAGATGAAGTATCAGACGCACGACTTTGGCTCGTGGCTTGAGGCGTCCGCACATTCACTGGCCGATGATGCAATCCGCTCGGTGAGCTTTGCCATGCGAATCCCCAAAGTGATTGTGTTGGCGATCTATGATCGGCTGCCGACCAAAGAAGTGAAGTTTACCCGACACAACGTGTTTTTGCGTGATCATCATATCTGCCAATACTGCGAACGTGAGTTCTCCGAAGAGGATCTGAATCTCGATCATGTTATTCCGCGCGACAAAGGAGGGAAGACACGTTGGGATAATATCGTCACTTCCTGTTTTTGCTGTAATAATCGCAAGGCTAACAAACTTCCACATGAGGCGAACATGTACCCTGCTAATAAACCCAAGGCACCAAGGTGGCGACCGCTGTTTGGATTTCGACGTAAGGGTAGTGTGGACGAATCATGGGAGAGTTTTTTGCGGTGATGTTATTGAAAGTGGATAACAAATACGCTGTATGATATGGTGTATTTAATTGTCTAGATTTCTTGAGGACAAGCTGGCTGACTCAGCTGCTATCAAGGTTATCTAGATATCTTATATGGCTAAGTTTACACTTTCGTGAATTTGAGTTAGGTTCCCGTTGTGATTTCATCACGGGTGAAGAAAGGGGGACTGGCAGCCATGCACATTTGTGTGCTGCTGCTGGTGTGTGCCCTGATGCCTTCATGTCAGCAAGGGAAGGGTTCGGTTGACCGGGGTGCTTCCGGGCAGGCTTTGTTGGATGCGGTCAAATTGGGTGACAACCGGCAGGTGGCAATACTGTTGTCGGAGGGGGCCTACACCGAAGTTCGAGACAGCCAGGGCGACACGCCATTGCTCTATGCCGTGAAGACAGGCAACGTGCAGTGTGCAAGGATGCTGTTGAAGTATGATGTGAATGTTAAAGCGCGGTCTGGCAGTGGAAAGGGACCGATGGAATTAGCGTTGGATTCTGGGAACCAGAAAATGTTTCTCTGTTTGATTAATGGAGGTGTTGCTCCTGATGAAATTGGTCATGATGGAAACCCATTGTTATTCAAGGCCGTCAAGTTCAAGGACATGGAAACCATCGCGATGCTTTTGGAGCACAAAGCCGATCCAAGCGCTGAAGGTAAGGAAGGTCGAACCGCAATCCACGTAGCTACTGAGCACGGGTTGGGGGATTGCCTTGATGTGTTGATAGAGGCAGGAGCGAGCGTGAATGTCCAGGATGACCGTGGTGTCACACCGCTTTGGCTCGCGTTGCAATTGACCGGCTCCCACGATAGGGAAACGATTTTGAATAAGCTGTTCGAGGTAGGGGCGGATCCAACGCTGCCTGACATAAATGGAAAAACAATGCTCACGGATGCAGTGCAGCGCGGGATGCTGAAGCATGCGGTGAATTTGATTAACTATGGTGCTGATGTGAATGCCCCAGACAAGCAGTCATTGACGCCATTGGAAATGGCCTACGAAAGAAAAAATGCGGTGATGTTCGCCATGTTATTGTCTCGTGGTGCCGATGGTGAAGGAATTCTCGATGATGCGATTAAAAACAAAGACACGGAAACACTTCGCATGCTTTTTGAGTCGGGAGTTTCACTGAGAAATCTACCCAGCTCTGAATCTGATGGGCTGATTGCTGCTTGTGTTAGAAACTCCGATCATTTGCTTGCCGAGCTATATCTGCGCCAAGGAGCTGACCCGGAAAAAATAGGTCGTGAAAAGCAACGTCCGCTTCATATGGCGATAGCAACAAGGGATGCTGCCATGGTGCGGTTGTTGCTTGAATACGGAGCCGACCCAAACATCTACTTTGCTCGCCCGGCATCTGAAGCGTTTCTTAAACTCACTGACAAGGAGTCGATGCGTTGGTTTTTGAAGAACGAACGCAGGTTGAGCCCGCTGATGATGGCAGCGAATAATGGCGATGTGGAAGTGATCTCTAGTCTGCTCGATTTCGGGGCGCTGAAATACAAATACTCCGGCAGACACCGGCTCTATCCGGTCAATTTTGCATCACGCCGGGGAGACGTAAAGGCGATGCAGGTCATTCTTGGACAGGATCCTGAAAAGGAAAAGATGCACGGTGTGCTAGATCTCTCAGAGCAGCGTGTCCGCATCTATGATGCCAAGGGGGAGGTGATTTTTACTAGCCGTGTCTCGACGGGAAAGCGCGGCTTTCGCACACCTACTGGCACTTTTGTGATCACCGATAAGCATCGGTCGCACCGATCGACGATCTATGGATCGAGCATGCCATATTTTCAGCGCCTCAGTTGTAGTGCCTTTGGTTTCCATTCCGGGAACTGCCCGGGCTATCCCGCGTCACATGGGTGTATTCGTATGCCCTACAGTGCTGCTAAAAAGTTGTTTTCAATCACGCCTGTCGGTACGCGTGTTGTGATTCAGAAATGATCACGGTGAATATCTAGATCGGAGGGGCTGTTTGGTCCTTGTCTTGTTGCACTCCACGCCAGGATATCAATATTTGCATCAGGCAGATGCCGCCCATAGCCATGATGAGGCGCGTTTTGGGTAAATCAAAGCTAGTGAACCCTTCGTATTGATAGATTCTGATAATAGCGGAAATGACACCCAGCAAGGCGATGATTAATCCACCGTAGAGGCCGTGCCGGTAGTGTTGACGGGCGAATGCCACGCAGATGATCAGCGCACCACCAAAGAACACCGGCATCAGCATCTCGGCCGGTGTGCCATCCACGCCCATACGCTCCCAGCCAAAGAATCCACCGAGGCCCAGAATAATCAGGCAGATGCCGCTCATGATTGTCAGAAACATGGTGTTTGTTATCCCGTAATCACTCTGCGATGCAAGACCCGATTAAGTAGACTTGATTAGCGGTTGAGTGCAGGGAATCACTTGCTACACTTGCCCGCATGCGAGGAAAGCGTGAACAGACAAAGCAACGCAAAAGAAAACTTATCCGGATACTCGGAATCAGCTTGGGTGCGATCCTGCTGCTGTTCTTAGCCGCTGGGCTAATCGCGAAGCTCATCATCACAGAGGAATTCCTGAGCAAGGAAATTGAAAGCTCGATCAATAGCGAGGTGGAGATCGGCAATGCCAGCGTGTCGCTATTTAGTGTTCCGGCAAGAATTACTCTGTCGGATGTTGTTCTGTCCCCGAAAGAAGAAGATAAGCCAAGTGATGCAAGGATTGAGATCGAGCGTGTTGATCTCCGGCTAAGCCTGTTCTCTCTGTTGGCCAAGGAATTTAACGTCACCAGCATCACAGTAAGCGGAGCCGATATCACCACGACTTACCGGGAGGACGGTAGCACTTCAGTCGAAGAGCTGTTTTCGAAGTCGGATGAAGGTGACGACTCACCGGCTTCGCCAACTGACGGAGGAGAAAGGGGGGAAGATAGCGGAGGAGAAAAAAGCGACGGTTTCAACGCATTCGAGCAGGAGGAATTTGTCGCCACACTTGGGCGGCTCACCATTGAAAACTCGCGTGCTAATGTGTTGCTGGAAGAGATGGGTGTGAAGCTTCTCTGCACCAACCTGAATGCCGAGTTGTCCGAAATGCGCGTGGATCCTGAACGCCTCCAAGAGACAGACACCGCACGGCTTAACCTGTCTGTGGATGTGAAAGCCGACTCGGTTGAGGGCTGGGCATATGGTGAGATGTTTCTCTCGGGTGAAGCGTCTGCCAGGATTTTCAATCCGAAGACTGGTGAAACGGAACCTGACGTTGAGGGTGATTTTAGCTTATCCAAGAAATCTTGGCTGAATACACAGGTTCCAGTCATTACCAAGGCGTGGAGTCTGCTGGGAAATCTCAGAAAAGTAGGCGTCAATGTGGAGGATCTACCCGAACGCGCCAGTTTCGGTCGCAGCGAAGCCATCGCGGTGCACTACCATCTTGGTAAGATTACGGTGCGCAAACCGTTATCGATCTGGGTTGACGACTGGGAACTGGCCGCGCTGGATAACTCGTGGCTCGACACAGGAACCGATATGCACGAGCTCAATGCTGAGTTGTTAGCCTCGGAATCCGCTAGCAATAAATTTCTAAAAGCGATGGGGAAAGGTGTGGATTTTCTCCCCAAAGAAGCTCGCCAATCCGTGATTGAGAGCATTACCACCAAGCTCTACCGCGAGGGACGTTTATTTATTCCGCTCAAATCTACCGAGGAGTTTTCTGATCCCAAAATCCGTCCGTCAGGCGAGATCCCAGACTTGGCTGATGCCGCTAAGGAAGCAGGCGAAAAACTTCTCAAGGACAAGGCAAAAGGCCTGCTTGAGGGGCTACTCAATAGGGACTAGTTGTCCTTCTTCCACCGATTTACGAATGCTAACAAATCCGGCATGAAGTCGAGGAACAGTAGTTCAAAAGCATCGTAGTTTTCACGTAAATCATCGATTCCATCAGCAATGGCGCCCACACGAGGGCTTCTGCGAGAAACCCGTTGAAGCGTATTTTCAATGCCGTCAATCGTGGCGTAACGCGCTAACCAATCCTCGTCGCGCATCATCGGAAATGCCTTTTTGAGTCGTCCCGCGTGCCATTCAGGGTTTTCATCAAGCGCTCTGTAAACTGAGCGGATAAATTCTTCCAACGGCACCTCGCAATAATCTTGCCAGTGGATACAGAGGAAGTGATCGTAAATGATATCCACCACAATACCGGCAAATCTCCTCCGCTCAGGTGCCAGTAGCTCCCGTGCGCTTCTGAATACCTCATGTGAATCAGTGAACCGATCGACTGCCCGGTGCATGCGTATTCCACGTATCACCTCGGCTGGGAACTGGTGTTCAAGGTCAGTAATTGCCCCACGGGTAAAATCGCCTAACAGATTTCCAATGCGCGACGCATCCGAATCATCGGCAAGCAGTAGGTGGGCAAGGTAATTCATCGGGCAGCGAGACAACGTAACCTCTGCGTTTCCGGTTTACAAGGCGGTAACCACTTATGGCTTGAGGTAGATATGCAATCAGAATATATCAGTTGCTGCCGAGTGTGTTGCTTGGATTAAGGTGAAAATGATTACCAGTCGTCTACTATGAAAACCATTCTAATCACCTGGGCTGTTCTGCTATTCAACGTGTCGATCCATGCCGACGAGGTGATGATTGTCGCACATCGGGGGGCATCCAAGGCAGCTCCTGAAAATACCTTGCCGGCATTTGAGCTGGCATGGAAACAGGGCGCCGATGCGATTGAAGGCGATTTTCACCTAACAAAAGATGGTCACATCGTTTGTATTCATGACGCTAACACCAGGAAAGTTTCCGGAGTGAATCTGGTTGTGCGCAATGTCACCTTGGCCGAGTTGCGGAAGCTCGATGTGGGTGCGCGTCATGGAAAAGCATTTAAGGGTACGACGATTCCAACCATCGCTGAGGTGTTCGCCACTATTCCCAAGGGCAAAAAGATCTACATCGAGATCAAGTGTGGTGCAGAAATCATCCCCGCGTTACTTCAAGAAATTGAAAAGTCAGATCTGAAGAAAGAGCAAATCGTCGTCATTTCTTTTCATAGCATGGTCATCAAGGAACTGAAAGCCAGAGCCCCACGGTTCAAGGCATCGTGGCTGGCCAGTTTGAAGAAAAATAAGTCAGGAAACATGTCGCCCTCTCTTGAAACAGTTCTGAACACCTTAAAGCACATCAAAGCTGACGGATTTAGCTCCTCAAAAAATGGTGTCGATCAGCAGGTCATCAAGAACGTCAAAAAAAACGGATACGAATACCATGTCTGGACGGTTGACGATGCCAAGACAGCTCTGCGATTCAAACAGTGGGGAGCAAAATCAATTACCACCAATGTTCCGGGCCACATCAGGAAAACACTCGCCGAGCAGAAGGTAGCACTTGATTCGAACTAGCCTCGCATTGTTTGTCTGGCGAAGTGCTCTTACTCAGCGTGAGAATTTTCCCACTGCTCGATTCTGTTAGTAAGGAATTTGATCCAGCTCGGGTGCGCATTCATGCAGGGGACGAGGGTCAAAGACTCTCCGCCGGCCTCGGTGAATTCCTCGACGCCGCGCATGCCGATCTCCTCAATGGTTTCCAGGCAGTCGGATACAAATGCCGGGCACATGACTTTGATCTTTTTGATGCCTTCTTTACCGAAGCGTTTTAGTTCAAAGTCGGTGTAAGGCCCCAGCCATGGATCACGCAGCAAGCGCGACTGGAAGGAGATGGCGGTCTTTTCCTCAGGGATACCTGATTTTTCCAGAAAGGCTTTGGTCGTTGCGAGACACTGGTGCTTGTAGCAGGTCGCGTGGCAGGGGTTAGGAGTCACGCAGCAATCATCGCGCACCAGGCAGTGGGCGTGTGAAGGATCGGATTTCTGCACGTGTCGTTCGGGAATGCCGTGGTAACTGAATAGTAACAGGTCGTCGTCATCTTCCATGTGTGGCATGGCACTATCGACCAGTGCCTGGATGTAGTCCTCATCCTGGTAAAACGGTTGCAGCAGCGAGGTCTTCATCTGCGGTGCGTGGGTGTTGATTTCCTCCATCGCCTTGACCACAGCAGTCTCGTAGCTCGACATCGCATAGTGCGGATACAACGGCATGATAAAGAGGTCGGTGACGCCGTCTGCAATGATTTG
>JARFPV010000373.1 GCA_029288115.1 Akkermansiaceae bacterium
AGTCGGCAGCGTCAGATGTGTATAAGAGACAGGTTACATATTGTCTATATTTCGAGTTTCGTCAAATTTTTTGCTGTTTTTTCATGATCCGACAAAACAAATACACCCTGCATCCTTTGTTTAATAATGCAAAGTGATCATTACCGAGTTCAAAAATCGAGAATAAATCATTTTTTTCGAGAAAACAATTTGACGGTGTCTATTTCTTGTCCACTTTATGGCGTGTTCAGCATACAACTCGCTGGAACACGAAACAACCAACCAAAAACAAACAGAAAATGAAAAACACGACAAAATTAGCATTCGCCGCCCTGATGACCTGCAGCCTGACCATTCCTACCGCACTTGCCGGAAAGAATTGCGGCAGTTGCAAGAGCAAGAAAATGGAGGCTGTAACCACTGTCAGCACGGTAGCTACCGAAAAGACCCTTGTTGCCATCGCTGCGGGAAATAAGGATTTCTCAACACTTGTTGCTGCTGTCAAAGCAGCTGGATTGGTCGACGCCCTCAATGGCGACGGTCCATTCACCATCTTTGCACCCACCAACGCGGCATTTGCGAAACTACCGGAAGGCACGGTCGCCACCCTTCTCAAGCCTGAGAACAAAGACAAGCTCGCCAGTATTCTCAAGTATCACGTCGTGCCTGCCAAGGTAATGGCCGCTGATGTGAAGCCGGGTGAAGCCAAAACTCTCCAGGGCACAACCCTCGAGATCAAGGTCGTTGATGGCGCAGTCATGATCGACAACGCCAAAGTTATCAAAACTGACATTGTCGGCTCCAATGGCGTGATCAACGTGATCGACAGCGTCATTTTACCCTAGTTTTTGATTCGGTGGTTTGTCTGGTTTCAACCATCGAATTGATCAACCGAGACAGTGGCGCGACTCACCTCGCGTCACTGTTTTTTTTGTGTCTGCTATCGTGCAGCCATGACCCCCTGCCCTTTACGGAACTGATGAAGCATCCTTTTGAGCCGACCCGTGCAATCCTCACCTATAGCCTGATGCAGGATGTCGCTTTCGCGCATGGAGACTTTGCCATCAATCACGATCGCCATTGCCAGCACGTCAAATAGCCGCTGCCTTTCTGCATTATCCAATTTCTCGAGCGAATCGTAAAACAGCACATCATCGTCAGCCTTCTCGCTGACTTCCACACCTGTGTTCTCACGCATCCATTCGAGCATGCGGAGATGGTTCGGGTGAAGATCCCGCGATGCGGAAACACAGACACCTACGGCACGCTGTGCCGACTCCGCAAGTTCAGCAGATGCATCACCGAGCCACCCGGGAAGTCGCTCAACCACTGCTGACGGCCCAATCGCTCGAATCCTTGCCTCACGCAGCACCCAGAAGCAGATCACCGCATTCCACGCAGCCGTGACCGGCACCGCGACAAATTCCAACCAAGCACGCGCTGCACCACGGAGCAGGATTTTCCGAACCAACACTTTCGCCAGCGCGTTGGTCACCAGGACTTTCCCTTTGTAAACCAGCGCCCCTAACAAGAGCCGCCACTTCGATGCCTTGCGGAATGGATTCACGTACGGGTCACGGTCGGGCGGATTCGGCAGCTCCATCGCAGCACGCACCATAATCCCTGCCATGCGAGATCGATCGTCACCCTCTGGAAACAACTCGACGTCCGATGCTGCGGAGATCCGATGCACGGCACGTAAGGCATCGAAGTAGAGGAACCCGACCTCTAAAGCTGCGGCCAGCAGTGACACTCCGCCAAATACAAGCCAGTAGGTCACGAATTCTTCCGCGTAATACTTCTCGGCATAGATTGCGGCAACAGCTGCCGCAACAGCAGATAGCGCCCCAATAAGAGCCGCCCGAAACACCGTCCAACGCACGATGCTTTTCAGCTGCAGCTGCTCCTCAGCCGTAAGCACCCGCTGCTCCTCATGCGTGCTACCCCCCTCTGGACACGTCGGCCCGAACCTACGCAGCACCGCATGACCCACTTTCTCGAGCGGCCCGGCATTGCTTTCGATGGTTTGATCTTCCTCGGACATGTTACAATTCCTCCATCTTAATCACTGAAAACTCGTCGGTCATCCAGTCGATGTTCGTCGTCGTGATCAGCTTCTGAGCTTCACCAGGCAGAGCGTTCATCAACGCATTCCGCCGCTCCGTATCCAGCTCACCAAAAATATCATCGAGCAAATACACTGGCATTTTACCCGCCTGACGGTGCAACAACTCCCCCTGTGCGAGCTTGAGCGATAGCGCCATCGTGCGCTGCTGCCCCTCACTGGCAAACTCATTCGCCGCCATGCCGTTGATGGTCAGCCGGATGTCATCGCGATGCGGCCCCGCCACCGTCTGCCCCTGCCTGCGCTCACGCTCACGCGTCATTTCCAGACTCGTCGTTAGATCATCCCCCGATCCCGCCACGTATTCCATCCCGACACGTTCATCGCAGGCACTCACTGCCGATTGAGATTCCGATGTCTGCGGCTCCAGCGACAGGACGAGCTCCCGTCTCGCATTGGTTAGAAATTCCCCATGCCGCACTAACAGCTCGGTATACGCTGCCAGCTCGTCTTCACGCACCACCCGGTCCTTGAGCAAAATATTCCGCGCCTTGAGCACTCGAGCATAGCGGTGCAGGTTGTCACGATAATCCGGATCCAGCTGGCATCCTAGAAAATCGAGATACCGCCTCCTCACACTGCCCGATCCACGCACTAGCTGCAGATCGTCATTTCCCATCCACACCACCAGCCCGCCACCACGCAGGTAATCCGACTGCCTCTGCACCGCCTCATCATCCACCTTCATCGCCACCCCCTTGCGCGGCGCATAACGCACCTGAAGTTCGCTACCCCAGCACTCGCCTGCCACACCAAAGCCCCCTCCGGCAGGGACGGCGTCCACCATTACCAAACTCCCCATCCCCTTGCTTCGCGGCGACTGCAAACGCACCAGCACACACACCGCCTCCAGGATGGATGTCTTCCCCTGAGCATTCGCCCCCACCATCACCGCCCCAGCCTCAGGAAACTCCAACGCCAACGCGTCAAAGCAACGAAAATTCTGCAGGCGAAGCGTCGAGATCACGCGGTGATGTTAAGTTTTTAGATTGAAACTCCAAATACCAAATTGGGTAAATCCCAAGATCCACGTCCCTTTATGTGAACTCAAAGCTGCAAAAGCCCCAGTAATAGAAATATTGTATCAAGGACGACAAAAACCTGGATCAATAGCTTCGTGTGTCTGATCACCAGCTTGACGAAAGGCCATTCAGCCGGACTTAGAAGTCAAGTCTCACACCTAGAACCGCATTGAACCCGGGTTCGTTCTGGCCGCTACCGTGAACGCGGTAGTCTTCATCGGTGAGGTTTTCCAGACCTAGGGTGAAACTGAGGTCTTCAGTAGCCTGCCACCCTGCATAAATGGAAGGGATGATGTAGGATGGCGTTCCTCCCGTTGGGATCCGCTGGGTATCCCCCTTGTCGTTGGCAGCGAGCTTGTCGGCTTTGGCTGCCGCGTTGACTCTCGCCTCAACCCAAAATTTTTCGCCCGGATGTGTCCAGCGCAGAGCGATGCTTCCCATCAGCGGGGCAATACGTGAAAGATACCCACGATTTTGCGGCCCACCCACGAATGAGTTAGTACGGGTGTATCCCTCCTGCCACGAGGCCAAGCCAGAGACTGTCCAGTCGTCGTTCAACTTATAACTACCTTCGGCTTCGATTCCGTAAACCTCGCCGTCGCGTCCATTACTCGTGATTAGCGTGGTGCTTCCTGCCGTTTCCGGCACACCGGTGATGACATTATCGATATCTGTGTAGTATGCCGCGACCGAATAAGTTGCCCGCTCTGTCTGGTAGCGTGTGCCAATTTCATAGGTCAGGAATTTTTCCGGGTCGAGATCCAGCGAGCCTACTATCTTGTTTTTAGATCGGCTCGTCAGGTTTCCGCTCAGGTCATTCAGGTTGGGTGCGCGGAACCCTTGGGAAAGGCCAGCGTAGACATTCCAGTGATCATTCAACTCGTAGAGTGCGCGCGCACTCGCCACCCAATTATTCCATTGCTTACTGGTAGAGATGTCAGTCATCAGTGTGGAATCAAAGCTCTTGCCGATATCAGCACGCGCATGGGTGAAGCGCACACCTAGCGTTGTTTTGAGTTTTGGAACACTCTGCAAGGGAGTCCATCGATACTGGGCAAAAATACCCAAAAGATCGTAGCTGGAGTCATCCGCAAGTGGGCGTGCCGACCGGGGATCCTTACCAGTACGTGTTCCAGCGGCATCCACCTCATCGTGGTAGTAGTCCAATCCGTAGAGCAA
>JARFPV010000387.1 GCA_029288115.1 Akkermansiaceae bacterium
GCCCTCGGGCGTCTTGGCGGGGCCAGCGTAGTAGACTGGGTAGTCCTTGAAGTAGTCTGGGATACCTTCGCCATTTTCTAACTTCTCACGGATTTTTGCGTGGGCGATATCGCGAGCCACGATGATAGTGCCGGTGAGTGAGAGGGCTGTGGTGACTGGGTACTTGGTGAGGGTCTCGAGGGTTTTCTCCATGCCCTCGTCCAGGTTGATGTCGACGCCGGAGAATTTCCAGTCGCGGTATTGCTCCGGGATGAATTGTCCGGGGTTACTTTCCAGTTTTTCGAGGAAGATGCCGTCCTTGGTGATCTTCGCCTTGGCCTGTCGGTCGGCCGAGCAGGAAACGCCGAGTCCGACCGGACAGGATGCGCCGTGACGGGGGAGTCGGACGACTCGAACGTCGTGGGCAAAGTACTTGCCGCCGAACTGAGCGCCTATGCCGACCTTGCGGGCTTCTTCTAACAATTGTGCCTCAAGTTCCAGATCGCGGAATGCACGGCCGTGCTCGTTTCCGGATGTCGGTAGTGCGTCGTAGTAGCGGGTGGATGCCATCTTCACGGTCTTCAGGCAGGTTTCTGCGGATGTGCCGCCGACGACAAATGCGAGGTGATAGGGTGGGCAGGCGGAGGTGCCGAGAGTTTTCATTTTCTCGATGGCGAACTCCATGAGTCGTTTTGGATTTAAGAGCGCCTTGGTTTCCTGATAGAGAAATGTCTTATTCGCGGAGCCACCGCCTTTGGTGATGAAGAGGAATTTGTATTCACTGCCCTCGCTGGCGTAGAGATCGATCTGGGCGGGCAGGTTGGTTTTGGTATTCACCTCGTCGTACATATTGAGCGGCGAGACCTGGGAGTAGCGCAGGTTTTCTTCCTGATAGGTCTTGTGGATACCTTCGGAAATGAACTGGGCATCGTTGTCGCCGGTCCAGACCTGCTGGCCTTTTTTGCCCATCACAATGGCAGTACCGGTGTCCTGGCAGCCAGGGAGGATGCCGTGGGCGGCGATCTCCGCGTTCTTGAGCAGCATCAGTGCGACCATGCGGTCGTTATCGGTGGCTTCCGGGTCGTCGAGGATGGATGCGACCTGTTTCAGGTGGCTGGTGCGTAGCTTGAACGAGATTGCCTTGACCGCTTCATTGGCGAGCAGGGTGAGTGCTTCAGGGCGGATTTTCAGGATTTCCTGGCCTTCGAACTCGCTGATGGAGACGTGATCGGAGCTGATAAGATCGTATTCGGTGGTGTCTTCACCGAGCGGAAACGGGTCTTGGTAGTGAAATGGTGTGTCGGACATGATTTTCTGCCGGAAATAAAGGTGGCATGGGGCTTTGAAGCAACTGGAATCGCCTCCAGATCAAGAAAAGTGCCGATTTGAGCAAAAATCGCTTGATTCCTCGCTCCAATCCGCTATCTCCCCCCTCCCGAATTATGGCTAAGAAATCATGGATCGCGCGTAACAAGCGCAAACAAGCAACCGTCGCTAAGTATGCTGAACTGCGTAAGCAGCTCAAGGAAGAGAAAGACTACGTGGGTCTCAGCATGCTCCCACGCGACTCCAGCCGCACCCGCGTGGTGAACCGCTGCGAGTATACTGGTCGCCGTCATGGATACCTGCGTCGTTTCAAGCTCTCACGTATTGCATTTCGTGAGCTTGCATCGCACGGCATGATCCCCGGCGTCACCAAGTCAAGCTGGTAAGCTCGACGGAGTTGTGATACTTTTTTAACGCAAGGTGGCCCCGAAAGGGTGATCCGCCTTGCGTTTTCCTGTTTTATCCCATGCTAAAGGACTCACATGCCGCTCTACGAATACATTTCTGAGAATGCTGACGACTCTGAACAGAGCTGCCGGATTTGTGCCCGTGGGTTTGAGCTCCGTAGGCCGATCGATCGCGAACCTCTTGAAGTTTGTCCGCTGTGTAAGAATCCGGTAAAAAAAGTCATCAGCCGCGTCAATACGCCGAAGGTGGCGAAGCCTTTTTCCGTGTCAAATGCCAAGCAGGCAGGGTTTACCGTACTCGAGAAGAAGGATCAGGGTGTTTATGAGCGGCAGTGATCGAGGCTAGGTGATTGCGCCCTGCTGAAAATCCAGCTATAAGGTGGTATGCAAACGCAGATCGACCAGTTTCTGCTCTACATCGCAACCGAGCGGGGACTGTCGACTGCTTACCAGCTTTCGGTGCGGCAGACGCTTGGTGCGCTGCAGGGCTGGTTAGAGAAAAAGAGAATCATCTCGTGGGACGATGTTGGCACTGATGAGCTGTCATCGTTTCTCACCTATCAGAAAGACGATGGGCTCACACCGGCGTCCCTGCGCATTTCCATGGTGCATCTGAAGATTTTCTTTCGTTATCTCGCGGGGAAAAAAATCACCACTGCGGATCCTGCCGAACCACTCCTGCCTCCTCGTGTAGAGGGGCACTTGCCTGAGACCCTCAACGAACAGCACGTTCGCAGTATACTCGAATCGATCGATACCTCACAGCCGCTCGCTAGGCG
>JARFPV010000410.1 GCA_029288115.1 Akkermansiaceae bacterium
CCCCCCCCCCCCTTTTTTCACCCATAAGCCGGAAAACGAGATTTGGATTCAAGTCTCGTGGGCTCGGAGATGTGTATAAGAGACAGGGCTGTCATCGTGCATACCACCACCGTATCAGTGAAAGGCTCCAACAACGCGACAAGCCCTTCACTTGCCGGTTTTTTCGTTTTTACCGCTGAGTGAGCAATGGGGGCCGACCCCACACCAGCTTCGTTAGAAAATGCTGCACGTTTGATTCCCTGGATCAACACACCTACAATTCCGCCACCCACAGCCATCGGAGTGAATGCCCCCTGGACAATCATCTGCAATGCACTGCCCACCTGATCGAGATTTGTCCCAATAATAACAAAGGCTACGATGAGATAAATTCCACACATGAACGGCACGAGGAATGACGTCACACGAGCAATCGCAACAATCCCTCCAATGATGACCAATCCCACCGCAACCGCCAGGATGACGCCAAACCAGATCTTCTCACCCTCACCGTCAAAAATTTCAAACGAACTGACGACCTGGTTCGTGGCTTGGTTCACCTGGAACATGTTCCCAGCGCCCAACGCGCCACCGATACACATCACGGCAAAGAAAACGGCGAGGACAGCACCGATACCACCAAGCCCTTTCTCTTTGAGGCCACGACTCAGGTAATACATCGCACCACCATGCACCTTGCCATTTTCGTCGATCTCTCGGTATTTCACACCCAGAGTACACTCACAGAACTTCGTCGTCATTCCACAGAGTCCCATCAGAATCATCCAGAATGTCGCTCCCGGACCACCCATACCGATGGCCACTGCCACGCCGGCAATATTGCCCAGACCCACTGTCGCCGAAAGTGCCGCCGTCAGTGCCTGAAAATGGGTTATCTGGCCTGGAGAATCAGGGTCGGTGTATTTGCCGCGGGCCGTACGAATCGCCAGACCAACCGAGGTCAGGTTGATAAACTTGAAGTAAATCGTCAGAAAAATCGCGGTGCCACCGAGTATTACCAGAATGATCGGCAAGCTTTGGCTCCCGACGTTGAATGAATAAAAAATGGCACTATCCGCCGCTTTTGCAATCGGCTCTAGCCACCCATCGATTTTCTGAGCCAATGTTTCATCCCCCGCCCAAGCACTTGAGGTTAAAAATGGTAACAGGAGAAAAAATCGAAGAAAAAACGAGATAGGCGCAGAGGTTTTCATTGTGTGGATGTTGTTCACACACACTGCCAGCTAGCCGCGGGGGGGCACAAGAAAAATTGCCCGTTATGCCAGTTCCTTGACGATCGACTCCACAAGTCCATCGATGCTGTGCGTTTCCGCCTCGACAATTTCCTGCCTACCAAGCTCCTTGAGCTTCGCAGTCGTGATTGGCCCGATGCTTGCTGCCTTGCATCCGTCGGGCCACGCCAATTCAAGGTCATGGAAATATTTCGCGGTGGATGAACTCGTGAAAGTAACCATGTCAGCGCCTTTCTCTGAGAAGCGCGCAGCTGCTCCGGTCGGGTCTTCCGTTTCCGGTTCAATTCGGTAAGCGATACACTCGTCAACGATGGCCCGCATCTCGGTCAGCCCGTCCGATAAAATGGATCGGGCATTTTCAGGACGCACCCAGAGGATGGTTTGGCTATCGACATCAAAATCGTTTTTGAATGATTCTAACAACCCCTCGGCAATATGGCGATCAGGAACAAGATCAACGGCGAAACGATAGTTTTCGATGGCCTTCTGTGTCCCTGGACCCACAGCGGCGATACGAACACCACCGATACTGCGAGCATCTTTGTAGATGGCAAAAAAGGCATCAAAAAATCGGCGCACTCCGTTCGTACTGCTGAAGACAACCCAGTCGTAGGTGTGTGCATTGGCAACACCTTCGGCAAACTCCCTCTTGTCCTCAGGGTCACAGATTTTCAGCACGGGCAGTTCGATGACATCCGCACCAAGCTCGGTAAGTTTTCTAACCAGTTCAGGTGCCTGCTCTTGACTGCGAGTGACTACAATTCGTTTACCCTGCAGCGGGCGATCTTCATGCCAGTGTATTTTTTCCATTTCTTTGATGATGTTACCGATGACGCCCACCGCGGGGGCCTTGAAGTTTTTCTGCTCCGCGATGTCGGCGATCGTTTTCAGCGTTCCCGTTATTGTGTTTTGCCTACCGGTTGTCGCCCAGCGGGTCAGGGCGATAGGCGTATCCGGATCAGCACCATGCGCAATGAGTTTTTCACAGTTCTGTCTCAACTTCGAGACTCCCATAAGAAACACCTTAGTTCCCGGTGCTTGTGCTAGCGCTTGGTAATCGACGGTTGTTTCCGCCTTACCATCTGCTTCATGACCGGAAAAAATCGTCAGAGTTGCTCCATATTCACGGTGTGTCAGAGGGATCCCTGCATACACCGGACCAGCCAATGCCGATGAGATACCCGGCACGATTTCAAACTTCACCCCAGCCTCGGCAAGAGCGGCTGCCTCCTCGCCGCCTCGGCCAAAGATCATAGGATCACCACCTTTCAGCCGAACCACCGTCTTGCCCTCGCAAGTTTTTTCGATCAGCAACTCATTGATCTGGTCCTGAGGCATCTTGTGATTGGCGGCGCGTTTACCGACATCGATTTTTTCACAGTCATCACGCGTCCATGTCAGCAGTTCCGCACTACTCAACGCATCGTAAACCAAAACATCCGCGCGCGAGATGCAGTCGCGTGCTTTCAATGTCACCAAACCGGGGTCACCGGGGCCGGCTCCAACGAGATAACAAACACCACTCATATGATCAGCGCGTAGAGTTCCGCTGCCACTATCTCCGGTTCGCTGGCGAGGCCTTCAAACGCCGCCTCCTTCGGCGGGTCATTGCCCTCCTCGTCAAACACGCGTGCCGACATGGAAAGGTGATTACCGTTTAAAGTGGAATGCACACCAACGGGGGTGTGGCAGCCAGCATCTAACAACCTTAAAAATTCTCGTTCAGCCCTGCACTGCATCATGGAGAGTGCGTGTGTTATCGCCAGTGCTGCAGCAGCAGCATTGTCATCATCGGTTCGCGTTTCAAACCCCACAATCCCCTGCCCTGCGGCGGGAAGAAAAACATCAGGTTCGAGCGCATGGGCGAAAACTCCCTCGGCAAGCTCGCCATTGAGGTCATACCCGAGCCTTACAAGCCCAGCTTCGGCAAGCATGATTCCATCCAACTCAGGATTCTCCGCAAGCTTGCGAATACGCGTAGGAACATTGCCGCGGATATCGACAAGTTTCAGATCCGGGCGCAAGTGGAGCAACTCTCTCTGGCGGCGCACACTACTGGTGGCAACCACAGCATGCTCCCTGAGTCCTTCAAGACCACCATCCGTTTTACTGAGCAGCACATCCCTAACAGGAGCACGCTCAAGCGCTCCGGTGATGGCGAATTGCGGAGCTAGAACTGTAGGAACATCCTTCATGCTATGCACAGCGAGATCGATCTCATTATTCTCCAGTGCTGTTTCCAGTTCCTTGGTGAACACTCCTTTATCCAAGACCCCTTCGGACTTTGCAACTTGAGACAGCGGAACATCCGTCCGCCTGTCACCCGTGGTCTTGATAACCTTACGGATCACTTCCCTGCCGGGAAATGCCTCGGCGAGTGCTTCCTCGGTCATTTCTGCCTGCGCAAGCGCCAGCGCACTCCCCCGAGTTCCTATAATTAGTGGTTTCATAATTCCTGCTCGATGATTTGTTCGCAGAGACGCACCTGATCGGCCCGAGACTCCTTGGCTTCGTCTGCAAGATGCTGCAGCTTGTCGATGTCGTAAAGGTAGACTTCATCGATTTCGCTCACGGCTGCCTCAATGTCACGCGGCACGGCGATATCAATGAGGAAAAGCGGACGATATTTGCGTTTTCGCCTTACTGCCTCGATCTGTGCCACCTTGAGCACAGGTTCAGATGATCCGGTGGAGGAAACAATGACATCCACTCGTGACAGAGCGTTTTCCCATTGATCGAATGGAACCGCAGTGCCCTCGAGCTCGGCAGCAAGCTCCTCGGCCCTCTCCAGTGTGCGGTTGGTCACTGTCAGGCCACTCGCCCCACGTGACATCATACTCTTGGCTACCAATCGACTGGTTTCTCCCGCTCCGATCACCATGACTTCGCTGCCCTTGAGCTTGCCAAAGATTTTTTCCGCAAGATCCACAGCGACATTCCCTACCGACGTTTGTCCCATCTGGATACGAGTATGGGTTCGCACACGCTTGCCCACGGCAAATGACTTCTGAAACAGCTTATTGAGCACGCCCTTGGTGGCCCCAGCCTCGAGGGCTTGCTTATACGCCTGCTTTACCTGGCCGAAAATCTCCGTCTCACCGAGCACCATGGAATCGAGCCCGCTCACCAGTCTGAACAGATGCCGCTTCGCGTCCTCACCTGACTTCGTATAGAGGTGTTCCATTTCCTCTGGATCACGGTTTTCCGCCAGATGCGCTCGGAGGTTTTCAATTCCCATATCCGCTTGTTCAGCGGCGACGTATATCTCCATGCGGTTGCAAGTGGAAATCACCACTGACTCAGCAATGGTACTTAACAAAATAATTTCCTTGGCTCGATCACCCTGGTCATCAGCACCCACAGCAAAGTGCTCCCGCACCTGAACCGGCGCAGTTTCGTGGTTTAAACCTATGCAGATGAGATCCATTGACAAACTACAGCAGCGCGAAAATCAGCAGGGAAAAGACAAACAAGATAACCGTCACCAAGGCGAAGCGGGTTGGCGGAATCCCCCGCCATACGGAAATCAAAAGCAACAGAAGGTAAGCAATCCACTGCCCTGCAGCCGCTAATAGGTGCTTACCAGCTGACCCACCAGTTGATTTCATGACAATCCCACTAACGACACCTAGTGTGAGAACAAAGAGGCCCAACCACAGTAGGCGCCGCGACAGCAACCCTAACTCCCTCACTGGAGGTAAGTTTCTGAACAGACCTTTGGTAAACACTCCGTCCTTCAGCTGCCTATCGAGCATCAGAAACATCACCGC
>JARFPV010000416.1 GCA_029288115.1 Akkermansiaceae bacterium
ATCGATTTCAGAAAGCTTCCCCTGAGTGAGGGTTTGTGGAGCAAAGGCATTTCCGGCGATCGTCTTGCCTTGATGGTCAGTAAGCTTCCAAGCGACCCGTGCATCCTTGATAGCCTCGGAACCATAGTGCGCAATTTCCACCCGCCCGATGAACGTCTCATCACTTGTCCACGTGTGCTTTTTCATCCGCAGCAATGGAACCGTTTCACTACAGAACTGTCGCCACTCCTCAGGTTCGATGACCCCCTTCGACTCCATGAAGACGTTGAGCATTCCAACGAGCGCAGTGCCTTGGCCGGGGAAATCCATGATGTCGAGCAATTGAAAGCCGCCGAAACCGGGCGTTCGCAAAGCTAACTCTATGTCTTCACGGTAACAAATCGCGGATAGCGCACCTGATGCGCGGACGAAATCGTGCGCCTGATCAAGCATGCCAGCTTCCTTCAACCGATCTCGAAAGATCTCGTAGTTCCGGGCCTTCAGCACACCCGTGAATTTCGGGATATCACGGAAGTCGGGCGCCACCTGGAATTGCCCCGTCTCGTGGCCAACCAACGGCACAGGAACACCGCGGATGGAATCGCTGAAATCATCCAACGTCGACGGCGGATAACCCTCGATGGGGGCCTTCGGGAAATCATAAAGTGAGAAAGATCCGCGCAGCGGCTTGGCACCTTTCTCAACTTTCCCGGTGACCCAGAACTCATCGCCCTGTGCAAGAGAGGGTTTCCAATGCATGTTGTTAGACCCCTGGGCATGCAACATGCGGGGTTCGATTTTCTTGAAATGCTCGACCAGTTCAAACATCCCCTGATTGCGTCCAAGTTCATTGCCAAGCGTGAACATCACGAACGAGGGATGATTGCCAAAGTTGCGGAAGATTAGCTCGGATTCACGTTTGGCATAATCGTAAAGCTCGACTTTGGACTCGGTGGTCTCGACGTCGAGCCGATCGATATTGTGATACGCCGCATCCTTGTTCTCCGGAGCCTTGAAACCACTTCTTTTGTTAGGAAACTCCGGCTGCAGATAGACACCTAGTTCGTCAGCAGCCTCAAAGGCGGCGCGCGGTGGGCACCATGAGTGAAATCGGACGTGATTCAAGCCCCACTCCTTCATGATACCAAGGATCCGAAGCCACTCGGCCTTGCTCATTGGAGCGTATCCTGTGAGCGGATAGTTCGCACAGTCGAGCCGACCCCGCAAGAAGGTCGGTTTGCCATTTACCAGAAGCTGATTCCGATCCGCGGTAAAATCACGCATACCAAAATTCACTGTAGCCTGGTCGCGATAACCGGACGCACCCACCTTGGTGTGAAGATTCAGCTTTAATCGGATCATCGCTGGATCGAATTCATCCCAGAGTGGAACATCCTGTCCGAACAAACACTTAAACTCAACGGTCGCCTCTTTACCGACCACCTTAACGTCGGCACTTTGCCTAACCATCTTCATGGATTTGTCGGTATTGTAACTTTCCGCAGTTACTTTGACGCTACCCTCAGCAGGTTGGTTGGTGATGTTTCCTACCGTAACCCGGATCATCGCCTCCTTCTTTTCAGCGTTCGGATACACCTGCGCGTCCTTGATCCATACCGGATCGGCGGCACGCAGTTCAAGCTTACCGACCACACCATTCCAGTTCGTCTGGGTTCGCTCATCAACGGCGTGAGATGGACCTACTGGAGGCAGCTTCGAGTTGTCGATGAGCAATGTGATCGTGTGTTTGCCCGGCTTCATCAAGAGCGTCAAATCGTAGACCTGCGGAGCACTCAGGGTGTCATCCCAGCCACAAAAATGCCCATCCACCCACACGCGGGTATTTTTCGTTCGCTCAAGGAAGAGTGTGATGCGTTTGCCCTCCCACGCATCGGGAATGGTAATTTCCCGCTGATACCACGCAGCACCTTTCCAATACCAAGTTCTTGCTAGTCGGTCTGTTGGTTTCTCGTCCTTCTGGACGCCTTTTTTATTCTCATCCGTGGTTCCGGGAAGCTGGACGGAGTCGCTCAACTGGCGATCAAACCATTTTTCCTTCACTCCAACATTTTCGGCATCGAGCTGGAAACGCCACACACCTTTCAGTGAAATAGTGGCTGTATCTGCTGATAGAATCCCGGTCAATAAGGATACGAGGAGCGCCGAGGCCAGGAAACGGATAGGAGTAACGAGGGTCATAGATATTTGCTTCATATTGACGACACAAACCGGACAACAATCAATGGAGGAAGTGACCAACTGCGGGCATCAACCTCACTGTGGAGAGAGTGTCTCACCATGGCGGGCAGGGTCAAGAATGGAAAGATGTATCAGGCGGCTGTGGCAAGTTTTCAGCCCCAATCCCTTCAACTTGGCACTTGTAACTTGGCGCTTCAGGATTAAAAGACACCCATGAACTGCCATGGCCCGCGGATGAAGATGGATCCTGCTCTACACACAGAGCGGAAACCTGACTGGATCAAGGTGCGCCTGCCGAACGACCCAAAATTTTGGTCAACCAAGTCCATGGTGTCGGATCTGAATCTGGTAACTGTCTGCGAGGAGGCACAATGCCCGAACCGCTGGGAGTGCTGGAGCCATGGCACGGCCACATTCATGATTGCAGGAGAAAAGTGCACCCGTGCCTGTGGGTTCTGCGCGGTCAAAACAGCCCGACCCGATGCTCTTGAAGCCGACGAGCCACAGCGTGTCGCCGAGGCAACCAAACGTATGGACCTGAGTCACGTTGTTATCACCGCCGTGGCACGTGACGATCTCCGCGACGGTGGAGCCGAGCATTTTAAAAACGTGATCGAGGAGGTTCGTAAGGTGAACCCCGGCATTATCATCGAGGTTCTAACACCTGATTTTAACGATAAGGATTTTGCACTGGAAATGTGCATGTCGGCTCGCCCCCACATCTTTAACCATAATCTGGAAACTGTCGAACGCCTCACCCCGCTGGTGCGTAGTCGCGCCAAGTATTCAAGGTCACTCAGCGTGTTGAAAAAAGCCAAGGCCATGGCTGCAGGCAAGGTGGTTACCAAAAGCGGACTCATGCTCGGTCTTGGGGAAAAAGAAGACGAGCTCCTCAAGGCGATGGACGATTTATTAGAGCACGATGTGACCGTGCGTACTCT
>JARFPV010000474.1 GCA_029288115.1 Akkermansiaceae bacterium
CATAACCCGCCATCCGCGATTTGGATTCAAGTCTCGTGGGCTCGGAGATGTGTATAAGAGACAGAGGTGCATCTGAAAAATCAGACCCAACAAGTTTAAGCTGCTTTTCATAGATCGCCTGATTGATCTCGCATGGGGCAAGAACAACCACGTGCTCACTACGCGCACTTTCATCACTTCCCTCGGGCACTAACTCGCGCCATACAGGGTGTGGAGGTTTTTCTCCGGATAAAAACGTCACGTGCATGGAAAATCCGGTCTTAGGATCATAGGTTCCTTGCCACAGGACTTCGTCATATGGTCCGAGAACACGCGCTTCAATGCCATCGGTTGAAATCCTCAATGGGGTTCGCAGATAATCAGCCACACGTCCCTTGAATAAAGTGTCGGCATTAGCTCCCGAGAAACGGATGCTGAAATCCGGATTGTCTTTAATTGGAATCCAGCCGTCGGATGCCTCCTTGCCGATCGCGATGATCTCACCAGATTCTAACAATTTCACCCCGCAGCCTGTTTCGTCACCGACGACTTCACTCTCAATGTCAGCTTCAGCGAGCAGTGCCTTAAGGAGTCGGGCCCGGTCCTCCTGATTGCCCGCCATTCCCCAAAGTGCTCCCAGTGCTCCTCGAGGAGACCCCGCGTAGGAGTCGGGCGAAACATCGTCGCGCACAAACTCAATAATCCGGTCGCGGTCGAATTCCAGTTCGGCCGCCTTTTCATGAAAATAGGAAAACTCGTCGTCAGAGTTCCAGTTCCACCAAATAACTCCAAGAATAAGGAGGAGGCCAAGAACCACGCCACCAACGAGCAGGGATTTTTTTCTGCCGTTGTCTTTTTCAGTATTTTGGGTTGTTTCGTTGTTGTTAGATTCCGCTTTCATAATCCAGGGGTGGGTTATTTGGCAGGTGCCACGGTATTTCAGGCACCTGGTTGTTTATCAGACGTGCGGGTACAGCCATTATGCGGCGTATCGGGCAGTGGTTGCACTTGACGATCTTCCATCCAGATCAGAAACTTCTGTAGTTGCCAGCATGTGAAATGAACTAACTGATGAAGCTCCCACTCAACTGCTCTGCCGAGTATTTTGCCGATTTTCTAGATCAGGACGAAGCAAACGAGCTTTATCGTGTGCTGATCGAGGAGTACAATCTGGACAAAGAACGATTGGTTATTGAAGCAGGAGGCCAGCTCATTAAAACCGACAGTTTTAAAATCCTGTTTTCGACTGCGGAACTCATTGAGCAAAACACACATCCTGAACATATTCATGGTAAGTGCCATGTTTGGTCAGGTGTGATGGCAGACTTAAGAGAAAAAGTTGAAAGCCTCGTAGGCAAAAAGTTCGAGATTGCGATGTGCCTATTTTATCCAGATGGCAACTACTTCGCACCGTATCATTCTGATCAGGAGACATCCGGCGAACAAACCATACTGCCCTCTATCAGCCTCGGGGAAGTGCGTGAATTTAGCTTCCGGGACAAGACCAGCGGTGAAGTCTATTCACTGGAATTGGACAACGGAAGCTTGTTGGTGATGGGGGAGAGCTGCCAAAGCCGATACGAACACACACTGCCGAAAAATCCCCAGTACGAGCATGGTAGAATAAACATCACCTTCCGAGAGGGTTCATTTCAGTAAATCAATATGACACTGCCAGACAGGCTTCGGCTCCAAACACAATTCTCTCCGCAGCAACTGCTGACGGATTTGGAACGACTTGAAGGATCAGACTGGATTAGCCATTTTGTGACCCAAAATTACGAGGGAGACTGGGAAGTGCTGCCACTCCGAGGGCCGAAGGGAGCTGAGCACCCGGTGATGATGGCTTATTCCGATCCTACGTGCGAGCATTTCGAGGATACACCCTTCCTCAAGGACTGCCCATACTTTCGGCAAGTATTGGATGGCTTCCCGTTTGAGCTTCACTCGGTGCGACTCATGGCACTGTCGCCGGAGTCCCGTATCAAAGAGCACAGAGATCACGACCTTTCATTTGAGGATGGAGCCATCAGGCTGCACATCCCGATCCGGACGAGTTCTGAAGTCGAATTTATCTTAAATGGATCGCGTGTAGATATGGTAGAAGGAGAATGCTGGTACCTACGCCTGAGCGACCCTCATTCGGTTTATAACGGCAGTCCGATACGCCGTATACACATGGTGATTGATGCACCTGTGACTCCGTCCGTCCGTAAATATCTCACCGAACACGTAAAAGAAAATTAAATGATCCCGCCAAACCAAAGCCACTCTGACACGAACATTGCCGACGCATTACCCGACCGGATCCGGCTGGATCGAAGGTATGATGTGAACTTGTTGAAGCACGATGTGGATACGATTGTCTCGAGCCTGGCGCAGCCGTCATATTTCTACTACAGCCCAATCCCGCTGGCGAGTGAGGTGAAGGTGCCATCTGAGCACGACTGGACTGCGGAGCCGATGCTTCAAGGATGTCACTACCTGCAAGAGGTTTTTAGTGGGTTTGAGACAGAGATCACGAGTATCCGCTTGATGCGGTTGGAGGCTGGGGCGGAAATCAAGGAACATTCTGACCCGACATTGGATGCGGTTCACCGAGAAGTCGTGCGCCTTACCCTGCCGGTGTTTTCCGATGACATGGTCACTTTCCTGCTAAACGGGACAGAGGTTCCCATGAAGCCGGGTGAGCTGTGGTATATGAAGCTGAGTGAAAGGCATTCGGTACACAACAACAGCCCGAATGAGCGCATCAATATGTCCATTGATGTGACGTGGAACGATTGGGTGGCACAATGGCTGGCTTCTTGCGCCTAATCCATGCGAACTGGCGTAACTGCGGTCACGCATTTAACGATGACCCTACGATTTGAGGCGTTTGGCGTCTCTCCAACGTGAGTGGGCGGTGCGTTTAGCGCTTGCTGATGCAGGTCGTAGGAAACAGCTTTGTAGCAAGCGGTTCTGAGAACCCTCAGGGCATACTGCGATAAAGGCGGCTTGCCAAATATGGGTACTGTTTCTGGTTCGGCGGCTTCTTGAATTTAGAGCTCCAAAGTGGGCGATGATTTTCTGGCTTGAGATACCCAGTGTTGATTTCAATGATGATCTGACGATCGCGCTACGGAGCACTTCTTCCACTTTCTTGTCGCTGATTGCGCTCACAAGATCTGGCAGTCTTTTGAGGAAAATGCTCGTGATCGAGTCGGGCTCGTCTGGATGGTGGTTGGAAAGGATTTTGCCCCACTCCTGCTCAATGGCGGAACTAGGCTCAATGCCCATGACAGAGCATTCGATCATGCCTGTGATGACGTCCTCGAAATCGAGCTGCTGACTTGCGCCGTCGGCTTTTTTTAGCGTGATTTTTTTACCTTGAACCGCTTGGTAGGGATCGTTGAGCTTTTTGCTGTTTACCTCATAGGTCAGGTAATTGTGGGCGTAAGCGGTATTCTTTGTATCGGAGTCGAGGCCGTAGGTATTGATGTTCCTCACTCGATTCGCATAGTCTGCGGGTGCGAGATTTTCGACGAAGTATTCCCTGTCTGAGTATCGGAAAGTAAGGTTATTTCCTTCCGCTCGAACATGACTAAACGGAAGCCCCTTTTCTTGTCGGAGGGTGTGGACAAGCTGTTCAGTATCGCTGACGGATACGAGCATATTGACCGATGACTGAATCTTTCCGCCTGTCGCCTGAACGGCACCACTGATGCCGCAAAGGCAGATGTCATCTCCGTAGGTGTTGGCAAACGAGATGACCTTCGACAAACTGCGTTGTGCGAGTCCGGTTCGCCGTGCTGAGCGTGGTTCGCCCATGATCCAGCCGGTTCCAGCCACGCTGGCACCAGCGGCCATGCCCATGCCGCGGAGAAACTTCCTTCGTGAATGATGGGAATTCATGGGGATTTGGTTCAGTTAGTTGCGTGATGGGAATAAGCCAACGAGCGCAATCACATGATAGATTCCAAGATATGGCGGTCTGTTTTCGTGGGATCCACCACCACCATTGTTCGATATAGAACCATTAATAGAAGAGGCATCCATGGTGCTGTTAGCAGCTTCTTCACGGAAGGCATCTTCAGCACCGACACCAAAGACGGCTCCAGACGCATCGTCTGTGTCGGCGGATTTACTGCTAACACCGACTTTAAAGTCATGATTGTGGCTGTGGGACGGGATCTGGCTGATTTGGAGGGTGACGTTTTCAACACCCCCTCTCTGACCCCAGGTAACGGTGTTAAGTCCTGGGCCTGTTCCCACGTGTTTGGCCGCACGCCCACGCAGATCGGGGAGTGCAAAAGTGGTGCGTCCGTCACCACCGAAGGAGGTGCCGAGTAGAGAGAAGAGGGCGCTATTTTGGCTGATGGCAAGGAGCGACCCGTCGCATAGTGCCCATCCGCGTGGCGGGAAGTTGAACCCGACCATTTTAATTTCGCCGAGGAATGGTTCTGACATGATGTGTTGGTGTTAGGGGTTAATTGATTGAAGAGGTGTTATTTTTTCCGGCGTGCCATGAAGAATCCGCCGGCTAGAGCCAGCATGAGAGAAGAGGAAGGTTCGGGGACGATATCCACGTCGGCAGAAAGTGTGCCGTCGACCCAATATTCTTCGTTCCCGGAATCAGAATGTGCCGTAACCCGTAGCGCAATGGTGGAGTTGGCTGTCGTACCTGTAAGTGAGAAGGCTTGGGCAAGATTTGGATCTGCAGAGGCATTGGGGACGACAGTGCCATCTCCAACTCCATCACTATTGGTGTCCAAGGCAAGATCACCATTGAAGAGACCAAGAGCAGCAGTTGAGCGAAAGTCCTTGGTCTCAGATGAGACCACAACGCCGTCTTGGAGCAGTTCAAATTTGACGAAGTCAGGAGCACTTTCATTGTCCCAAGCGTTGTCATCGTCACGAGCCGCTATACGACCGCTAAAGGAAATGTTAGTAAACGGAGAGACCGCTCCAGAGATACCGGCAATACTAAGCTGCCATTCAGCGGTGCGCTCCTTCGATCCTCCCTCGCCGTCGTGATCCCTGCCCGCGAGCGCACCAATCGGCGGTGCGGTAAAGTTAGGGCTGAAAGATACTCCTCCAATGGTGTTGCCAGAATTGTCGACAATACCAAAATAATCAGCCCCTGTGCTTATATTTCCATCACTGAAAAAGGCTTCTCCGCCGGTTGCTACAGGCACGGAAGTAGTTACCTGAGTGATGACTGCTTGTGATGAAAGCGTTGTGCAGGCTAGCAGGGCGAGTGCTGTCGTGGCTGTGCGTTGAGGTCTTTTTAGGTGCATGATGTTAGGTTGTTAACGGTATAAATAAAACGTATGTTTGCAGACTACGTCAACAATGTGACCTTTCTCAAGGAAAAAAGATCACATTATTGACACATGGAGGATGTGAGCATAGTGGATTGGCGATGAAACGAGAAGAATTTGCTGGGTCAATAGGGGACATTTATCAAGTGGACCTTCCGGATGGAAGGCAAGTGGAGATTGTATTGAAGGAAACAGGGGATTTGACACCACCCCCGGAGAATGCTCCGGAGATAGTGAAGCGTGATCCATTTTTTCTCATCTTCGAGGGGCCTTCAGGCGATCAGTTGCCAACTGGAGTGTTAACTTTATCAGGGTCGTGCGGCGGGGATTACTCGTTGAGCCTCTACGCAGAGGGATACATTGATAATGACCCTGAGAAGGGACTTAGGTATTACGTAGCAATTAACTGAAGAAACACGTAGGCAAACCCCATACGTCTTTACTGTTAAGCCATGGGTGTGAGTTCCATGAGGTGGTAGATACCCTGATCTTCGATCATCCTGAACCCAAGCCGTTTATATAGATGCATCGCCCTGTTAGTATGTTCAACGTGAATCCTCACAGCCTTTCCTAGTGCTGCTGCCTTGTCGATGACGTCTTCGATAAGTTTACCACCGATCCCTTGCCCACATTGTGCGTATAACAGGGTGATGTCGATGATGCGGAACTCGTCTTCCCGCTCTTCGAGGTAGAGCCTGCCAATGGGCGCTCCACTATTATCCAGGATAATATCGAAGGAAGCACAGGTGAACTGCTCCAGATAATATGTGTGCTGGGCTTCGAACTGCTGTTTCAGGAATGCGTCGATCTGGTCTTGTGCCCAACCTGTTTGGGCCACCTCCTGCTGGCGTGATTCAGCATATAGTTTTAGTAGGAATGGCAGGTCCGTTTCATCCCCAGTAAATTGGGCGGGTCTGAATCGGGGAGGGGTGTTTTGATGCGATGCCATGAAATAGAAATAATTGATGGTCTCTGTCAGGACAAATCAGCTTCGATTTGTCCAGGGGTGGCCGTTGAGCTAGTTGTATTTTTATTGTACGTGTTTGAGTTCGAATTCGTCGACTGCCTTGGTCACTTTGACATCGTAGCGGCGTCATTCCACCAGTTAAATTCATCAAATGCTGTTATTGAGTATCCAGTGCCAAGACCTGTCTCTTATACACA
>JARFPV010000490.1 GCA_029288115.1 Akkermansiaceae bacterium
AAAATCAATTTCCCAAAATGCAGGCATCATCGCCGGAAACGAAGTGTCTTGAGTTGTAATGGAGAGAATCATGAGTCAGTGACTAACACGAAGATGTGTCTCAATTCAAGGATCTTCAAATGATCACTGGTGAGGGATGGCTGATCTGCTGCCGTGATAGGTTCCCGTTCGATGATTACTGTACCCGGTGCTTCCGGATGAGCAGTAGGCCGGAAGTAATGCTCAGACAAAGCACGATGCATCCATAAAGCACCCAAAGGCACGCGGTGGTTGTTTTGGTCTCTGCGCCCAGCCAGTATTTCCATTCGGCTAGGAAAATGCTGCGCTTGTGTTTCTGCCTCCAGTCGATTCTATCCAGCTCAGCTTTCCCCACTAATAAGTCAGTGCGTGAGTTGACGAAGAACTCGTGAAGTGGCTGGGTCTCGATGCTTTCGTCTTCTGGATAGGGAGGGATGGCCAGTAGTTCGTCCATGGTATCCCTCCTGCCTGAGCGAGTAATATCCTCCGCAAGATCATAGGCTTTTTTGTAGTCCTCTGCCTCAGCAGCCATGAGTCTGCGTAGAGCCTCTTTAAGCACGTCGAGTCGTTCGCTTTCATTGGGGCTGAGTTCTTTTGATTCGTCTCCAGCGAGACGCTTTTCAACTATCTTCTTGAGTGGATCAATCTTCGCTTGAATTTTTCGGCGGTTTTTCTCAAATGGATTTTCCGTCGCTTGGCTGACCATCATCCCCTCATAGGCGTAGCGCAGCGGCATCAGACGGGCGGGGATCGGTTCGGCGCCTGCGGCACGTCCCTCGGCGGCTCCCTCGAACATTCCCCGGTTCATTTCATCAAACGAAACCAGTGCACCGGCGAGAAGAATCTGGGGCACCAATAAGAGTGGCACGGAGCTGAGTGCTGCACGCTCGGTGCTGACGACCGCAGAAACCACCATCGCCATGGCTGTGCCGCAGAGCGCAATGACCGTCATCCACCCCCAATGGATGAGGAACATGCCGTGGATATCTAACATGGTGTGGCCAATCCATGTGTAAACGCCACACTGCAGGATCGCCAGGACAGCAAGTGCGACGAATTTAGAAATCACGTAGAGTAGTGTGCCAGAGCGACAATTACGCTCACGCCTGAGTATGGGTGAATCTCGTAATATTTCCGTCGCGCTGTTCGTTAGTCCAAGGAACATGCCGATGGTGGCTGTTAGGAAAATGTAAACTGGCATGTGCAGTCCACTATGAAAGGCGTATGAGCCTTCAGGGGATGCACGCAGGGTCGTGCCGATCAAGGCCGCTAGTAAGGGGGCTTCTAACAATATGCTGTAAATGGTGCCCCGGTTTCTGAACTTGGACCTTAGCGAGCGATGGAAGTGCGTGCGCAGAAGCCGATTCCATTCGGAAAGCCGTTGTCTGCGTCCGGGTGCGGGAACAGCTGTGTTGCCACCCCCAATGCCGATGTCTCCCAGCCTGCTATGGTCGGGTCTGTCGCCGCGTGCCACTTCGTCAACAAGCTGGCTGCCTTCGAATCGCTCCTGCCAGAATGTAGGGGGGAAACGGCGAATGCTTTCAGTCTCTCTGCCTGCAGGTCCGTAGAGGGGGGTTTCTAACACATCAAAGACAAAATCCGCACTCACTTGCTGCTCTTTGAGTCGTTGTGGTGGTAAGATGTTCAGCTCTTTACATGCCTCGCGGAAGTATTTCCCCATCTCTATCGGAGTGCCAAAGAATGCGACTCTTCCTTCTTGGTCGAGCATCAGCACCTTGTCGAAAAGGCGCAGCACCTTTGCTCCAGGACGGTGAAGTGAGGCGATCACGATATTGTCGCGCGACAGTGCATGCAGACTCTCAGTGACATGCTCGGAATCCTTGGATGAGAGTCCGGAAATAGGTTCGTCGAATAGGAATATCTCAGCCGGGCTGCTCAGATCGAGCCCTAGGTTGAGTCGGCCCCGTTCGCCGCCACTCAGTGTTTTTTCTCCGGGCGATCCTACCTTTCTGTGTGCCAGAGGTTGTAATGCAAGCTCGGCAAGGATAGCGTCCACCCGGTTCGAGTGGTCTGTCGAGGAAAGGTGTGGTTTACGTACGGTGGACGCGTGAATCAGGTGTTCGCGCACCGTCAGTTGAGGGTTGAGTGCTTCCTCCTGAGGCATGCTGGCTATGAACGGGGCCAGACGATTGCGATTCTCGTAAAGTGAAACTCCATTGAGCCTGACGTGACCGCGCCGCGGGCGCAAGTGGCTAGCGAGATGGGATAACAGCGTGCTCTTTCCACAGCCGCTCGGACCCATGATGCATAGCATTTCACCTCGCTTCACCGAGAAGGAAACGTTGTCCAGAACCACCTTGTCGACACCGAACTTGTGGCTCAAGTTATCCACTAACAGTTCACGGATAACGGCGCGTTCCTCGTTGAGCAGCCCCTCGCTGAAGCGGCATCTTACAGCCTGGTTAGGGCTCAGTCGGATCAGCGCACCATCGGTGAGCTTACAACTGCCACGTATGGGCTGGCCATTTACCATGACAACCCGTTCCGCCTCTACCACGGTCAGTTGTCCCTCGGCAGTTTGCGGGTTGTAGCTGATACGGAGAACGACTCGTCGCGCAAGACCCGGAGTGAGCAGAACATCGCCGCGTTTAAGTGCCGATGAATCATTAGACACGATGCAGTCTTGTCCGGCGGCATCCATCTTGAAGCGGCTTCCTGACGCCATTGCCTGCTTGCGCAATTCTTCCAAGCTTGTGGGTGCACCATTCTTTAACAATAGATTGGCCTGCACAGGTAGATCATGGATTTTCCCAGGCACCATCGGTCTGCCATCCGGTAAACGCAGACTGGTTTCGACCAGTGCCTGCGCTTGCACATTCAGGCCGAAGTCAAGACGTACGGCACTTTGACGGGAACGCACACGGTTCGCCGTCAGTAAGTTCTCGTCCTCGTTCAAATAGAGTGACTGGCGGTGTCCGGTGCGGGCGCAGTTGAGGAAAAAAGAAATATCCTCAGCACTTAGTACCCAATCGGGTAGGGCGATGTTTTGGTGTTGGCGTAGGCGGATCAGTTGACCGCTTTGCAATGAACTACCGCTGATCCAGATCGGTTCCCTGCCCGTGTTGCGGATCACGACCAGGTGTTTTGCGCGGTAGGCGGAAAAGGCGAACCCCTGGTCGTCACCAAGGATTTTGACATCGACATTATCTTCATGACCAAATGTTACCTTGTCGAACGGCAGGGGCACGCTGTGTGGCTCGCCTTTCATTTCCTCCATGATGGCGGTGCCGGCATCCTTTGCGTGGAGGTTCTGCATCACTTCTTTGAATGCTTGGCTGCCGCGGAAAAACGATCCTGATGCGCCGACGAGCAGGAACAGCTGGAGGCCGAGCGAGGTTCTGTCGTCATCATCGAGCGTTTCCCGCAGGTTTTCGGCTACTGCCTCCGGCGCCCTAGGTGTCGCCAGCGCGCGGTGCAGACGGCGCGCGAGCCACGAGTGATCTGCCTCGGGAAACGTGTGCCGTAACAGGTCGAGCGCGATTTCCGCCTCAGCAAGATCGACCCGGTTGTCCAGCGCTACAAAGGACGCAAAAATATCCACCAGCTCGCCGGCTCGTTGAATGCCTTTCGGGGCTCGAGGCATCATTCGACGGATCAGGGGAACATTTTCCAACCATCCGAAGAGGGGGCGTTTGTTCTCACTCTGGTCATCGGTTACCTCTGCCACGTGGTTATATTATCGGGAAATCCAATGAGCGCAAGCATCCTACGAAACGGTGTTTTATTCCGTAAAATAGCGTGTTTTCCCCAAAATTAAGCATTTTCTTTTTCCAAAGAGGGGCTAGCTTCTGTCGCGCCCCGCTTTAGGGCGCGAGAAGACTCAAATTATTATGGCTAATCAGCAACCACCAGAACCTCCGTCATCACCTAGGGGTCCCAAGGATCAAGGAACCGCACCCAAGGGAGGCGGCCTGAACTGGCGTGTGATCATCCTGATGACCATTGCCCTGGGTATCCTTTACTTTGCCTGGAATGCAGGGGGCTATGGTAAGCCGAAGCGTCTGACCTACAATGAGTTCCGCGATTGGGTCGATTCCGGAAAAATTATCTCCGATCAGGATCTGCCGGATAAAGGCAAAGCCATCCCGAGTAAAGAGCACAAGCTTACCAAGGTTGGGGAGTCCAATGCGGTGCCAAAAATTACCGGTTTTTATTACAAGGTAGATCCTTGGGACAGCAACAAGGACACGGCGGAGCAAAAGGAGTTCCGTATCCCAATCAATGCCCAACTGCATGAGGATGAACTGAAGGCAATCCAATCCCGCCATTCGATTCCGTTGCGAATCGTTGAGGCAATGCCGAACGTTGACGACCGTGAGTTGCTCACGCTTCAAGATCTACGCCGCGTCTTGGCTCGCCGTTCGGTGATTAAGGACGATCCACACAATGCCTTTGAAATTGTCTCCCTGAATGGCTCGGATGATAAGTACATCCTCGGAAAACGCTATGTATTTCCAAACATCAATGTGGCTGAGAATCTGGACGATCTCGCCAAGTTTGAGATCGATCTGAACCTGTTCGAAGTCCCGGAAACGGATCGTCAGTTCATCAATGCGATCGCTCCTTATAAGCAGGAAAGCGGCACCATGAGTTTCCTGCTCGTGCAGCTTTTGCCGATCATGCTGATCATTCTGGTGATCTTTTTCCTGTTCCGCCATCAGATGAAGTCGGCAGGCAAAGGGGCGATGAGTTTTGGCAAATCCAAGGCACGCCTGCTGACCATGGACGGAAACAAGGTGACGTTCAAGGATGTCGCTGGCATCGAGGAGGCTAAGGACGAGCTCGTTGAAGTCGTCGAGTATCTGCGCGACCCCAAGAAATTCCAAAAGCTCGGCGGCAACCTGCCGAAAGGCTTGCTTATGGTCGGCCCTCCCGGAACGGGTAAGACACTTCTCGCCCGCGCAATCGCAGGTGAGGCGGACGTCCCATTTTTCTCAATCTCAGGATCTGATTTCGTGGAAATGTTTGTCGGTGTCGGTGCCAGCCGGGTGCGCGACATGTTTGAGCAGGGGCAAAAAAATTCACCCTGCCTGATCTTTATCGATGAGATCGATGCCGTAGGTCGACACCGTGGTCACGGCATGGGTGGTGGTCACGATGAGCGTGAGCAGACTCTGAACGCCCTACTTGTTGAGATGGACGGATTTGATACTCGCACCGGTGTCATCATCATTGCCGCTACCAACAGGCCAGACGTTCTGGATCCCGCGCTGCTGCGTCCGGGACGATTCGACCGCCAAGTCACCGTCGGTCTGCCCGATGTCAATGGACGCGAAAAGATCCTCGGCGTGCACGCTAAAAAAATCAAAATGGATCCCGACACGGATCTCAACGTCATTGCACGTGGCACCCCCGGATTCTCCGGTGCTGAACTGGCGAACCTCATCAACGAGGCAGCACTACTTGCCGCACGTAAGAACCTGAAGGCTGTGACTCTTTCGGAAATGGAGGAAGCACGCGATAAAGTCCGCTGGGGACGTGAGCGCCGCAGCATGGCACTGAGTGAAAAAGAAAAGGAAAACACCGCTTACCATGAGGCTGGACATGCGATCCTGAATGTGTTGTTAGAACACACCGACCCACTTCACAAGGTGACTATTATTCCGCGTGGTCCATCACTCGGGTCGACCATGTTCCTGCCTGAGGAAGACAAGTTTACCTACCGCCAAAAAGAATTGATTGATCAGCTCGTTGTCGCCATGGGTGGCCGTGTAGCTGAGGAAATCACCTTTGGAAATGTCACCAATGGAGCCGTCGGTGATATCCGTATGGCAACCAATATCGCCCGCAAGATGGTTTGTGAGTGGGGGATGAGTGAAGAACTCGGCATGGTGGAATACGGTGAAAACCGGGGAGAGGTATTTGTGGCCCGCGACATGGGCTCGAATAAAACCTACTCCGAGGAAACCGCGCGCCAGATCGATGCCGAGATCAAGAAGCTCATCGACGGTGCTTACGATCTCGCCAAGGACATGCTCATCGAGCACAACGACAAGCTGAAGCTGCTCGCCGAGGCGTTGTTAGAATTTGAAACCCTCGATGCCTCTCAAGTCGAGGATCTCCTGGAACATGGTGAGATGAAGGATCCTCCCACCCCGCCATCCGACAAGGTGATCCCAGGGAACCAGGCCGATGAAGGTGTCAAAAAGTCACCGGTTTCCACCGAGCCCGGCGAAGACGACGACCCGCTTGCCGGCGAGGCAGTTGGCGCGCCGGCCTAGGGAGTGCGGGCACGCTTGTCCGCATCGATGGTTGCCGGTGGACAGGATTGTCCACCCTCCTTACCCAAACCTTGAACGTTTCAGCCTGTCCCACTGTCTCAATTGACATGAGCCAGCCCAACGACTCGTCTTCTCCGGTTCCTGCTCCACCATCGTTTCCCCAGCAGCCAGTCAGTCCGGCTAATCCGGAGAAAGGCAGATTTGCTTTTTCCCGTGTTCTTGGCAGATGGTGGTGGCTGGGCACGCTCGTCGTCGTGTTGGCGACCATCGTAGTCTCCATGATCCCCAGCTGGATGAATATGCGAGGACCGCTTTATGAATCGACTGCGCTTGTGGAGGTGCAACCGATCAATGACGCTTACGGGCTTAGCTCCAAATCATACACCTCAGCCCACGCGACGAGGCAGTTCATGAACACGCAGTTCGAGGTTATCGTGGCACCAGCGACGCTTGATATAGCACTCGGAAAAAAAGATTTGCTCAAACGCTTGGGCGGTGACCGTGAGAAAGCTATCGAACGAATGCGAAACTCGATCCACACCAATCAGCGCCGGGGAACGGATCTCATTCAGATTGCCTACCGTGATGAGGATCAGAAGCTCTCGCTTGACGCCTGCACTGCCGTTTACGAAGCGTATCGTGAGCGTCGCATTGAGTTGGAGATGGACATGCGGAAACAGCAGCTCAAAGCGATCAAGGTCGAGCTACAGAATAAAAAAGACAGGGTCGCGGAGCTACGCAAGCGATTGATGGATATTGCTGAGAAAGTAGGAGTGACATGGGCCGAAGGTGGGAGTGGTGGCAAAGTGATCGGTGGGGAGCCTGAATTAAGGCAACTAGCGGAAAAACATCTCTACGAAGCCGAGCGAGAGAGAGATCAACTAGCTATTCAAATTAAAAAACTTCTCGTAGCGGATGAAGACGACATCTTGCCGCTGGTAGCAGAGCTTCCCGATGTGGGTTATAAAGAAATTTATCAAAAATATGAAGAGGCTCAAAAAGAGATTGAGACACTGAAGGAGTCCGGCCTTGCCGAGGCTCATCCGAATGTGAAACTGCGCCGGGAACGAGTCATCGAGTTGGAAAAAGCACTCAAGAAACGTGCCCAAAATGTTCGTGAATCACTCAATCATCGAAGAGCCATCCTTGAACATAGGGTGAAAAAAATGAGAGAGGCCAGAGATCGGAAGCAAGACGAGGGAACTAACAGAGCCAGAGCATTCCAAGAGTTCAACATCTCCCGCAAAGACTACGAGACTGCTCAAGGCATAGCAGATCAGATGCAGATCAAATACGAAGCCGAGATTTTTAAACCTCTCGCCGGACACGCAAACATCATCGTGCATCAACAGCCTGAGCTTAGCCACAGTCCGGTGACCAAGGGCAAGGACTTCGTGACGACCATCGGCACGGTTGCCTCATTGCCATTCACCATGATCGGCGGGATCATTCTGATGTATATCGCCGAGGCGGTTTTTCCACGTAAGCGCTAGGGAGTGCGGACACTCCTGTCCGCATCGATGGTTGCCGGTGGGCAGGATTGTCCACCCTCCATATAAAAAACACGCCGACTGCATAAGGCAGCGGCGTGCTTGTGAAAAGCTATGCTTTGGTTAGCTGGCGGAAGCGCCGAAACCGGCGGCCTTGACGGCCTTGATCAAGTCTTCGGTTTTGACATTCTTACCTGCTGTAACGACGGCTTTGTCTGGCATGCTAACCTCGGCTTTGGAAACGCCTGTGACTCCTTCAAGTGCGGACCGCACTTTTTTAGCGCAGGACTTGCCTCACCGCATGCCTGTGATCTTTAGGTTGATAGTCTTGGTTTCAGCTTCCTCTGCTTTTACCTCGGTGGGTGCTTGTGCATTTCCTGATGTATCGCCAGCGATGACGATGCCCAGAGGAAGGGCGGCCACGGCACATAGGCCCATTAGTTTGGTTGTTTTTTTCATGGTTCTGTTTGTTTTATTGGTTTGAAGGACGCGTTTCCAAAAATTTCATTAACCGTCCGTAACTGGGAGCGCCTGTCCTCCTTTCTTATTCCAAAAAAGTAGGACAAGATTACATCTTGTCGGCAACCATCGCTGCATATCCTTTGTCCAAAGCCTGTCGACAGCTTACAAAGCTGTCCTACTTTTCGGCAATGGCTAGACCGGCGAGGCGACCTCCAGTCCAGGCGTTCTGGAAGTTGAAACCACCTGTGATGCCATCGATATCCAGAACTTCGCCGGCGAAGTAGAGCCCAGGGAGCAGTTTGCTTTCCATGGTTTTCAAGTTCACGTCCTTGAGTGACACACCTCCGCAGGTGACGAATTCGTCCTTGTTGGTGCTTTTTGAGGAAACCTGATACCTGCCACGAGTGAGTTCGGTGGTAAGCTTTTGGGTGGTTTCCTTGCCGAGTTGCGACCAGATGCAATCTGCGGAAACTTCAGCCGCATCACAGAGTCTCTGCCATAGTCGCTTCGGGATATTGTCAAATGGCGCCTGACTGCGTACCTGTCTTTTCCCCCAAGTTTGGCGTGTGCTGGTGAGTATGGCTGCAGCGTCTTGGCCCGGAATCCAGTTCACTGTGATTGTGAAACGGTAGTTGCTGGCGTGTAGTTCACGTGCTCCCCATGCGGAGAGTTTGAGAATTCCCGGGCCGCTCAGGCCATGATGGGTGATGAGCAGCGGGCCATTCGCAGTGAGCTTCATGCCCTCGACGGTGACTTCCGAATCAGGGACTGATACGCCGGGTAGGTCATCGATGCGTGGGTCGTCGATATTAAAGGCGAACAGCGAGGGGACGTCAGCGATCAGTTTGTGACCAAGAGATTGTGCGAGTCTGGCACCGGCGGCGAGACGAGTTCCACCAGTAGCTAACAGAACGGATGATGCAGGCAGTTCTTCCCCTTGCCCGGTTACGAGATGGAAACTATTTTTAGTTTCATCGTGTGTGATTGATTCTACAGCTGTGGATGTGCGTATTGCCACACCGGCATTTTCAGCTGCAGTTGTCAGGCAGTTAATGATCGTTTGGGAATCATCTGTGACGGGAAACATCCTGCCGTCCTTTTCCGTTTTTAGGTTTACGCCACGTTGTTCAAACCAGGCTACTGTGTCCGCCGCTCCCCAGCGATGCAGCGGCCCAATCAGTGACTTGCTCCCTCTTGGGTAATTGTTAGCAAGCTCCCTCGGGTCGGCGCAGTCATGGGTGACATTACAGCGGCCACCACCGGAAATTTTTACTTTGCCTAATACGTGAGCTGTTTTTTCCAAAATGAGCACTCGCAAGCCGGGACGTGATTCCGCAGCCGTGATGGCGGCGAAAAATCCAGCGGCGCCACCGCCAACAACAATCAGATCCCATGAGTCTGACATCAGACGTCCTCCTCAAGCTCGAACTCTGCCCAGGCAATGGATTCGTTGAGTTCCTTCACCGCGCTGTCAATGAGTAGTTCGAGATCGGGTTCTTTACCCTCGCAATTGAACGCGAGCAGGGGACCGCCGTGTTCAACCTCGGGCGGATCCTTATCCACGCCTGACTCACGCACTTGAAACCAGTCGAGAATGCCTTCGCCGGTCTCTGGGAGCCACTGAACAATCAACTCGATGGTTGCCACTGGGTCATCATCGCCAAGCTCTCGCTGGTTCGCCATATCCTCGTCATCACAATCGATGCCGGCAAGTGCTTCAAGCTGTGTGTCGTCCTTACGGCCGTCGAGCGATGCCTCGATTTTCTGGAAAACAGCGTCCCTGGTGGAAATGATTCTCATGTTGTTGTGTTCTATTTAAACAGGATTGACAGGATTGACAAGAGATTGGGAGTTTAAAACT
>JARFPV010000505.1 GCA_029288115.1 Akkermansiaceae bacterium
ATAAGAGACAGCCCTATCGCGACCCCTATGTCATAAAAATGATTCTGGATAATATCGTTGCCCTCGATTCGGCCATTGATCGCTGGCACATCCATCAGCGCCTCCACAGTGGCTTTGATAAAAAACGACATAAATCCGAGCTTGCAGCCGTACTTGCTCATGAAATTCTCCTGCACAAGCTTACGCAATTCCATGATGGCCGTCATATCCACCTCGTTGAAAGTGGTGAGTATTGCTGCTGTCTGCTGTGCATTCACCAGATGACTCGCGATTTTGCGACGCATCATACTCATTTTTTTCCGCGTTGTGCGGCCATTGTCCTCACTCTGAGGCTCGCCAGCACGCTCGGGAGGATCTGGAACCACAGTGAGGTCAGGTTTCATGGGACCTGTATCAACCGACGCGACAGGCACAGTGGGTGCCGTAACAACGGGTTTCGGTTTCGTTACAGGAGCCACCGGCTCACTGGCAACTGGGATCGGGGTGACTGGTTCCAGCTTGGCAGCTGGAGCTACACCCGTGGTCAAAGTCGCAATCACAGTACCAATTCCTACCTCCTCACCCTCGGCGACAATGATATCGATCTTTCCATCGGCCTCAGCATCAAGCTCATTGGATATCTTATCCGTTTCCAAGGTGACCAGTACATCACCCTTGCTGACCTGTGCACCATTTGGGACATGCCACTGGCCAACATTCGCTGAAGTGATGGACTCACCTGCCGCGGGAACCTTGATTTCAATAACCTTGCTCACTTCTCCGGCCTCGGCAGATTGCGTAACTGGATCTGTTTCGGTGGCTTCGTCGGCTGCTTCATCGCTTACTGGCACATCACCTGCCTCTGCCGGCACTGCTGAGGACTCCTCGACTACGGCCACCACGGTTCCAATGGCGACCTCTTCACCTTCTTGAACGTAGATGCGCAAAATGCCATCTGAATCGGCTGAGAGATCATTGGATACCTTGTCTGTCTCTATGGTGAGCAAAGTCTCTCCTTTTGAAACAGCCTCGCCGTCCTGCTTGTGCCAGCGAGCGACATTGGCGGAGGTAATCGATTCTCCGACGTTGGGTATTTTGACTTCAGTGGCCATGGGAAAACTGCGTTTGCTAGAATTAGGTTTTTGATTTGTTAGACTTCGAACACCTGCTCAATGAGCATCTGCTGCTCACGAACATGCTGCGCCTTGGAGCCGGCTGCCGGGCTTGATGATGATTTTCGACCCGCATAACGGATGCGTGAACGGAGCACTTTTTCGAGACGTGGCTCGATGTAGGTATAAGCACCCATATTCATGGGTTCTTCCTGTGCCCACACCCACTTCTTGGCTTGTGGATACTGGCTGACAATGAGCTCGAGCATCTCCGAGTTAAATGGATAAAGCTGCTCAACACGAACTATGGCCGTGTTATCAATCTCATGCTCCGCCCGGTACTGGGCAAGGTCATAAAATACTTTACCCGTACAGAAAACAACTCGCTCAACATCATCAGGATTCTCGAAATCCATGGTGTCAGGCAGGATTTCCTGGAAACAAGCCCCCTCAAGGAAATCCTCCTCCTGCGACACCGCCTCCGGGCGTGTCAACATACTCTTGGGTGTCATCAGCACAAGCGGCTTGCGGAATTCGCGCCTGAGCTGTCTGCGCAAGGCATGGAAATATTGCGCAGGCGTGGAAAGGTTTGCGACCTGGATGTTATATTCCGCACAAAGCTGTAGGTAACGCTCAAGCCTGGCACTGGAATGCTCAGGACCCATTCCCTCGTAACCGTGGGGAAGCAGCATAACCAGACTGCTGGGCGTCTGCCACTTGGATTCAGCGGAGGCAATAAATTGATCGATGATGACTTGGGCACCATTACCAAAATCACCAAACTGCGCCTCCCACATGATCAACATGTTAGGACACCCAAGGGAGTAACCGTAATCAAATCCTAACACGGCCGCCTCAGAAAGCAGGCTGTTATAAACGCAGAACTTTGCCTGGTCGCCCGATAAATTTTGCAGAGGAATATGACGCTCCCGTGTCTCCGAATCATAAAAAACAGCATGACGATGACTACAGGTACCGCGTCTAACATCCTGACCCGAAAGACGAACAGGATTACCCTCCATCAGCAATGAACCCCAGGCGAGAGACTCCGCAAATGCCCAATCGAAGCTTTCTCCTTTTTCCAAAGCCTCAACGCGGCGTGGAATGAATCGCTTGGCGAGCGTTTTATGAAGGTTAAAGCCTTCAGGGATAGTTGTGAGCACCTGACCGATGTGTTGCAAACGATCCTTGGAAATCCCCGTCGGCACAGGCGCATGGGAATACTTCGGTTGCGGCTCCGCTGTCGACCCACTGAAAATAGTCCGGTCACCTGCCTCCATGTGACTGACCATTTTCTCATAACCATCATCCAATTCCCTCTGAACCTCAGCCTCTATCTGATCGGCCTTCTGCTGCGCCATCAAACCTTGGGATACAAGGTGTTCTTTATAGAGATCTCCAATCGGCTTACGTGCATCGACCTTCTTGTATATGTGGGGCTGGGTAAACGCCGCCTGATCCGCCTCATTATGACCATGACGACGGTAACAATACATGTCGATGACGATGTCCCTGCCAAAATGCTGGCGGAACTCAATCGCAAGAGCCGCCGCCCAAACAAGATCAGCTGGCTGTTCCCCATTGACGTGAATAATGGGAGCCTCGATCATTTTTGCCACATCGGTGGCGTAATGCGATGAGCGGGCATCCTCCGGCATGGTGGCTGACTCTTATACACATC
>JARFPV010000540.1 GCA_029288115.1 Akkermansiaceae bacterium
TGTGTATAAGAGACAGGGCCTGGCTCGGCTCCTTTCCAAACCAGGCCTCGATCCTCTACCTCATCTGCATGGCGACCTGCGTGATCGTCACCTTCCTGACTCCTCCGCCGAAGCCGGAGCAGGTCACCGACCAGCTCTGCATGAACTGGAAGAAGATGAATATTTTCAGTAACCTCGGCGACCGCTGGTATAAGAGCGTAGTCTTCTGGTGGCTGGCCTATTCCGTAGTGATCGGCCTGCTGATGATGTATTTCTCCGGTGTATTTTTCCCGGCAAGCGGCGCGGAATAGATTTTTGAATTCAGAATTAACATGATAACACCTAAGACCAAGCAGGAGACTGATCGACGATGAACGATAAATTTGCACAGAACGAACAGGTGATCGCCGTGGTGGGATTAGGCCAACTCGGGCGTGGTATCGCAGCGTGCTGTCTGGCGCGTGGGTTTGCGGTGGTCGGGGTCGACCGCGAACAGAAAAACCGTGATCTATTTAGAAAATTTCTACCGGAGGCTGTCGCGCATTGCCTTGAAGCGGGAGTTATCGAGTCCGGCGACGCCGGGGAATGGCAGGACCGATTGGAGTTGTCCGAGGATCTTGCGCCCACGAGTCGCGCGTGTCTCGTGATAGAGTCGATCGCCGAAGATATGCCAGCGAAAAAGCAACTGCTTCGCGAGATTGAGGCTGTGGTAGACGAAGGTGTCTTGATCGGTAGCAACACCTCGGCATTTCCCATCAGCGATTTGCAAGAAGGATGCAAATACCCCGAGCGCGTCTTTGGCATGCATTGGTCGAGCCACGGGCATGTGACACGATTCCTCGAGCTGACGCCTGGCGAACAGACGTCAGCGCAGACGATGGCATGCGCCAAGGAGATTGCGGAGCGACTTGGCAAGGAGCCGGCGGTCCTGAAGAAAGACATCGCCGGGTTCCTGTGCAACCGGATTGCCTATGCAATGTACCGTGAAGCGGTGCACCTATTAGAATCGGGAGTCGCAGATGCCGAGGCGATCGAAAGCTCGTTCCGGAATTCGGTCGGGCTGTGGGCGCCGATGTGCGGGCCGCTGCGCCTGATAGACGTTATGGGTGGTGGTGCATTTTATGCCGAATCAATCAAAGGAGTTCTACCTACACTGGCAAGCTCCACCGAGCTTCAGGACACGCTCGAGTCGTTCATCGATCAGAATGCCAAGGGGCCGAAAAACAACATCGGGTTCTTTGATTATGAGGAGGACGACGCTGAGAAATGGGCGGAGCGCTTCACCGCAGCGATCCTGAGTACAAAAAAATACCAGGACCAACACATCCCATGTGATTCACCTGCGTCGGCAAAAAAAACGGTTATGGTGCCGTGATTCCGTTTGGTCAGCTTGCTTCGCGCATCAAAGGGGATCTTCACACCGGGCAGACGCTGCGTCGGCTCTACGCGACCGATGCATCCGAGTATCAGGAAATGCCAGCCGGGGTGGTGTTCCCTACCCACGCTGATGATATTGCGGAAATCATCCGTTTTGCCCGCCGTAACAAGATCGGCCTGATCCCGCGCACAGCCGGGACGTCACTTGCCGGGCAGTGTGTCGGTAATGGGCTGGTCGTCGATGTCTCAAAACATTTCACCCGTATCCTCTCGGTGGATGAGGAGAGACGCCGCGTCCGCGCCGAACCAGGGGTGGTCCGAGATGAGTTAAATCGATCTCTCGCACCACACGGGATGTTTTTTGGTCCGGAAACATCCACTGCTAACCGGGCGATGATCGGTGGCATGGTGGGAAATAATTCGTGTGGCTCGAACTCGGTCGTCTACGGCAGCACGCGCGACCACCTGGTCTCGGTAAAAGGGTTTCTAAGCGACGGTAGCGAGGTGACATTCGGGCAGTTATCCCACAATGAGTTTGACGAGAAATGCGCAGGTCCCGACACGTTGGAAACTAAAATTTACCGGAAGATTCGCGACCTGTTAGTTGATTCGGAAAACCGCCGGGCAATTACCGAGAACTATCCACGCCGATCCATCCCGAGGCGCAATACCGGCTACGCGCTCGACCTGCTGATGGATGCCGGGGTGTTTGATCCCGAGTCCGGTGAGCCGTTCAATTTCTGCAAACTCATCGCTGGTTCCGAGGGCACGCTGTTTTTTGCCACCGAGATCGAGCTCGACTGCGACCCCTTGCCAGCCCCCCACGCGGCGCTCGTGTGTGGCCATTTTGAATCGGTCAATGAGTCATTGAAGGCGAACCTGCTCGCCTTGCCGCACCGGCCGAGTGCATGCGAACTAATCGACCGCCATATTCTCAAATGTACCGAGTCGAACCTCGCGCAGCAAAGAAACCGCGACTTTGTCGTCGGCGACCCCGGTGCGATCTTAGTCGTGGAAATACGTCGGGAGTCACGCGCCGAAGCCGAGCAGGTGGTTGCGGCGCTCATTGAGGATTGGAAGGATGCCGGCCATGGCTACGCCACGCCGGTGCTCTGGGGGGGTGAAGGTCAGAAAGTATGGGAGCTTCGTAAGGCGGGTCAGGGGTTAATGAGTAATGTGGTCGGCGACACCAAGCCACGTGAAAATGTCGAGGACACGGCGGTCGATGTTCACGATCTGCCGAATTACATCGCTGAGTTTGATGAGATTTTGCGCACGAAATACGATATCGAGTGCGTCTACTACGCCCACGCCGGATCGGGTGAGCTGCACACCCGTCCGCTATTTAATTTGAAGACCCAGGAGGGTCAGAAAATGTTCCGTGACGTCGCTAACGACATCGCACATCTGGTAAAAAAATACCGTGGCTCGCTCAGTGGTGAGCATGGCGACGGCAGGCTTCGGGGGGAGTTTATCCCGCTGATGGTCGGCGACCATTGTTACCAGCTGATGCGTGAGGTGAAGGCGGCATTTGATCCTGAAAATACCTTTAACCCCGGTAAGATTGTCGATACTCCGCCGATGGATACGTCACTGCGCCACAGCCCGGGGCAGGGGACGCCGGAGTATGAGACGGTATTTGATTTCAGTGACACCATGGGTGTGCTGCGCGCTGCCGAGAAATGCAACGGCTCCGGTGACTGCCGAAAGGGGCCACAGGCCGGCGGTACGATGTGCCCGAGCTACATGGCGACACGGGAGGAAAAACACACCACCCGCGCACGGGCTAACATTTTACGCCAGATCCTCACCGAGCCGGTCGATGCCGAGCGACCGTTCGATAGCAACGAAATCAAGGAGGTCATGGACCTTTGCATGTCGTGTAAGGCGTGTAAGTCCGAGTGCCCGTCGAGTGTCGATATGACCAAACTCAAGGCGGAGTTCCTGCAGCACTATCAAGATGCCCATGGAGTGCCGATGCGTTCTAGACTGATTGCACGCTTTGCCGATGTAGCACGGCTGGCGTCGATTGCCCCATGGCTCTATAACGCGATCCTGCAAACGCCGCTGCTGCGTCGCGTGGCTAACAAGATAATAGGGTTCCACCCAGACCGCACGATGCCTAGGCAGAACCGGATCACGCTGCGCCGATGGTTTCGGGATCACACGCCACTGGCCCCGTTAGGTGGCGAACGCATCGGGCGTGTGCACCTTTTCTGCGATGAGTTCTCCGATAACAACGATCTCGATGCGGGTATTGCCACTGTCGATTCGTTGGAATTGTTAGGCTATGAAGTGCATCTACCCGATCACGCCGAGAGCGGTCGGGCGGCCCTTTCCAAAGGCCTCGTCCGTCATGCTCAACAGTTGGCGAACGAAAATGTCCGCCAGCTTTCTACGATTGTTTCTGCCGACGAACCACTCATCGGCATTGAGCCGTCTGCCATCCTCGGTTTTCGTGATGAATACCCGGCACTTGTCGATACCTCGCTGCGTGAATCCGCCCGCCAGCTAGCTCCCCACTGCCTGATGCTCGATGAGTTTATCGCCCGCGAATCCAATGCAGGACGCATCGATAGCGCATCATTCACCGACGAGTCCCGCACCATCCATGTCCATGGTCACTGCCACCAAAAGGCGCTCGGTTCAGTTGGGCCGACGCTACACATGCTGTCGCTGCCGGAGAACTACACCGTGCAGGAAATCCCATCCGGCTGCTGCGGTATGGCGGGATCGTTTGGCTACGAAAAAGAACACTACGAGGTCTCGATGCAAGTCGGCGAGCTAGTGCTCTTCCCTCATCTGGAAGAGTTAGATGCTGAAGTTATTATCGCTGCCTCCGGCACCAGTTGCCGCCACCAAATCCACGACGGCACCCAAAAATCAGCGCTCCACCCTGCGGAGATATTCAGAAACGCACTGAGAGATTCGTGAGACGGGCCTGTAAAAAGTAGGACGGCTTTGCAAGCTGTCGACAGGCTTTGTGATTGCGTATCGTTGGGTTGATTATTCCTTAGTTTGCCGACAACTTGCAAAGTCGTCCTACTTTCAACCGGCATCTGAACTGGAAATTCCGTTTTCACAAAACATCATGCACGCGAGTATATTCGATATTTTCGAGGATCTACTTGGCAAAAGGATTTTCATCCACCGCGAGTAACCATGTGCAATGACCGCCAGACCTCCATCACCCACTTCCGGCTAACTTGTGGATTACAGGTCTGGTTATGAGGGAGAAATTCGTAGCAGTGGAACTGTCGAGGTGATACCGATCTGCCTCGATTTGCGAATCGCCACTCCAGTTTGCCTTGAGTGGAACCTCCTCAAGAAAATGTACAACCGCAAAAACCGTTTATTGAACAGGAAATGGCTCTTCCTCCTTTCATTGTTACTGATCATCCGGGCACTGACAGTCGTGACGGGGATCATATTTTTCACTTTGAGTGCTTACCAACAAAACATCACTTACCTGATCATTGCCGGTGCTTGTGTAGCTCTGATCCTCCTACTGCAAATGATCCACGGCCTCGAAAATGGAAAAATCATCTGTCCTTACTGCCGATCACATATCCTCCGCAACAGTCGTTGCGCCAAACACAAGAACGCAAAAACACTCTTCGGAAGCTACTCCTTGAACCTCGCCTTTCGCGTTATGCTTACCAAGGCATTCGTCTGCCAGTTCTGCAATGAACGCTACCAGTGGCGAGGTAAAAAATCCACTCG
>JARFPV010000568.1 GCA_029288115.1 Akkermansiaceae bacterium
GCGCCAGGCAATGAGAGGGATAGCTTTCTCACCGAGAGGTTTGATTTTTCCCTTCTTTCCGATGTCAGGCATGAGCGGGACATCACGGTAAAATATGGGGGCACCCACTGGGATCTGAGAAGTTCTCATGACCATGCTGCCTGTCGACAGAACAGTCTTTGGATCATCTGAATTGAATCCCTTGAAGGTGATACTCGCATCCTTTTGCAGGGAGCGGATCTTTATTTCTTCCCAAAGTTTTGGGCTCGGTGTCCACGCCTCAGCGGATTGCTGGTATTCAGTTCCTTTATAGATGGCATTGGTGCTAGAAATCGCCTCCATGTCGATTTCTCCTTGGGGAGGGGGGCCTCCGGATACCAAAACGTGAAGTGCGTTTTCTTCATTGTCGTGGAATTTGATTTGAATCAACCATTGATCCGCTTTGGGCTGATCATCGTGCCATAAGAATGTAGGTGGTGTAAAATCCGGTGGGAAAAGCGAGCCGTTGAGGGGGTAGTCAACGGTGATGGTTGAATCTGTAGCGCCCTGAGGTTCTGAGTTAGAGAGGTGTTTAAGGCTTTTGATGACTTCAGGAGATGCGTCAGTACTGATCTTGCCTGTCTCGTCGATGATTGTTTCGGCAGGACTATCTGATTCGGAGTTTTTCTTCTCGGTCGTCTGTTCACTGTCACCACAACCAGAAAACAAAATTGAGACCAGAAGGAGAGGGATGTATGAAAATTTTGATTTCATTCTGAGCATACACTAAAGGAATATGCCGATAACGTGACCCATGAAAGACCAAAAGCAAGAACGAGCCAATAATTTGACCGTCAGCTAGTTGTGGCTGCGGTTTTCGCGAGCCTCGCAAATTCGAGTGAAATTAATCCAACGATTTTAGCAATAAGTTATAACACCTATGCTTTCCTGCGAGCTCGAACCGCCTTGGCGAACTCCTCGAGCATGTTCTCGGTGGTTGGCCAGCTGACACACTGGTCGGTGACGGATTGGCCGTAAGTCATGTCTGCCAGGTTGTCTTTGAGTTTCTGGGCACCCTCGATGAGGTTGCTTTCAATCATGACCGAAGTGATGGCGCGGTTTCCGTCGGAGATCTGGTCGCACAGGTCCTGAGCTACTTTAGGTTGGTTTTTGTAGTCTTTGAGTGAGTTACCATGCGAGCAATCGACCATGATCGACGCGGGCAGGCCTGCATTTTCCAGCTGGGATGTGACGTCGGAAATGTCATCGGCACCGTAGTTGGGCCCTTTCGATGAGCCGCGAAGGATGACGTGGCAGGCGTCATTTCCATTGGTCTGCACAATGGCGGAGACACCTTGTTTGGTGACTGAGAGAAAATGATGTTTGCCGGCAGAAGCTTGGATGGCGTCGAGCGCGATCTGGAGCGATCCGCCGGTGCCGTTTTTAAAACCAACGGGCATGGACAACCCGGATGCAAGTTCACGGTGGATCTGGCTCTCCGTGGTGCGTGCTCCAATGGCGCCCCAGGTGATGAGGTCGGCGTAATATTGCGGAGAAATGGTGTCGAGAAACTCAGTTCCCGCAGGCACACCCATCTCGGCGAGTTCGAGAAGAAGTTCCCGTGCGATGCGCAGGCCACGATTGATGTCGAATGAACCATCCAGATGTGGGTCATTGATCAGTCCCTTCCAACCCACGGTGGTGCGCGGTTTCTCAAAATAAACACGCATGACCACATGCAGATCGTCTTCGTAGCGTGCGGATAGCTCTTTGAGTCTAGCGGCATACTCGAGAGCGGCGCTGGTATCGTGGATCGAGCATGGGCCAACAACAACGAGCCTGTCTCTTATACACAT
>JARFPV010000595.1 GCA_029288115.1 Akkermansiaceae bacterium
GCTCTATACCGTGCCAATTCATTAAGACCGGAAGAAATCCAACAAGCCATCCTTTCTACTTCTTCATTCCCTGGCCTAACAACCCCCATAACAATATCAGAAGGGTCAGCCATCCGTGATTTCATCATTTTGAAAACGACAACAACAGGAAACAAATTTCACACCAAAATACGGCGATAGCAGAGGTATTCACAGATAGCCCCGAATGCGCCCCTGAAAATACAAACTCATAATGAAGAAAAAATACTGGGCATTTGTCTCTTACTCATCCACCGACAAGAAATGGGGGAAATGGTTGCACAGACGGCTCGAAAGCTACCCCGTCCCAAAAGAATTCCAGGGGAAGGAAATATTCGACGGTGACCCGCTAGGAAAAAACCTACGTCCTTGTTTCCGCGATCGCGACGAGCTCCCCGGAGCAGCAGAGCTAGGACCAGCCATCCTTAAAGCCCTCAATAACTCTCGTTTTCTCGTCGTTCTTTGTTCTAAAAATTCCGCCCAATCCACGTGGGTGAATAAGGAAATAACCGACTTCCAAGCGATTAACCCCGAAAACGAAAAATGCATTCTCGCTCTCATCCTAGACGGAGAACCAAACGCAACCAGTAACGAAAAATTCCCTGACTCAGAAGAATGCTTCCCACCCGCGTTGCGTGCTCCGCACGAACCCCTGGCTGGCGACCTCAGAAAAAATGGAGATGGCAAACAACGAGGATTTCTCAAAATCCTCGCAGGCATCTTCCAACTCGACTTCGATGTCCTCTACCGTCGGCACGAACGCTCAATGCGCAAACGGAGAATCGTCTGGGGAACTGTTGCCGCCCTCGTCATAGCGGCCCTCACAGGACTCTCATTTTTCGCCATCAAAAAAACAAGAGAGCAAAGCGCCTTACTCGACAATGTTGCTCTTGCCGACCACGATTCTGCTCTGCATTCCTTCGATCTTAAGCAATACCGTGAATCTGCGGCTTACTACGCCCGTTCACTCTCTATTCGACCTAGCAACAATACCATTGCGCTCTCAGCTGTCAGTTCTGCGCTCATGGCCGACACACTGTTTGCCAAGCAGCGTCATATTGTAAAATTGGAAGGCTCAGTCGGATCCCTTCATCTGAGTTCTGACCGGCAACAATTACATATTCAAACCACATCCGGGCCTCAAACCCTATCCCTGATTGACGGTCAGATCACTGTGTCAACATCAGCAAAAAACAGCACTGAACTTGCGATGAGCAATCTTGCTGAAATCCTAACAAGCCACCCTTGGCTCAAGGAATCCGTCTCCTCGATCAGCACAGCCACAATTTCCCCAGACAGAACCACGATTTTCGCCGGCACCAAAAAAGGGAAAATCCACAAATTCAGCCTCCCTGACCAAGGCGAATTGTGGATGAACGCTCCACAACAACGGAAAAACCACATCACCCATATCGCATTATCACCCTGCGGCCAAACACTCGCTGTTTCCGATTGGGATAGCAGCCTCAGTTTAGTTGATGCTGAAACAGGGAAAGTGCTCGACGAAATCATCTTTGACCACAATATCGACCACCTTAATTACACACCTGACGGATACTTCCTGATTGCCACGACAGAGAACGGATACCTTCGGGTTTTCAACACTGGTTCATCTCCAGCTCTCATCAAAACTTCACTTCCGAACACGCCGAAGTCCGCCAAATCAAAACTCCCTGGATTTCGCTATGAGAAAGGAAAGCTTCATATCGAGAAACTTGGGCTCGATACGCCATTCGCCCTGTCTCACAAGCCGGACATCGTTTGCGTTTCACCTAACAACCTCCATGTCATAGCTGGAAGCAACGATGGTCGACTCACAAATACAAACCTCTCAGGCAAGTCTTTTACTACCCGACGAAAAGGTGCCATCACAGACATTGCCATATCCCGCGACAACTCGACGTATTTCGTAGCCTCCAAGGATCGCAACATCATCGCCTATGAAATGGCCTCTGGTAATGAAAAATGGAGGCAATCCTTCAAGGGCTTCGTCAACGAAATCTCTCTTTCCCAGAAAGACACCTTCCTCGCAGCTGCCTCGGATGACTTTACGTTCCGCATATTCGATGCCTCAACGGGAAAAACTGTCTGGACCAGCCTCCTCGATGGCTGTGTCGAATCGATTTCATTCCTCCCCGATCAACCAAACCTAATCCGCTGCGCAACGTCAAAACACGAGTTCACCCTCGACTGCGGACATCTGTTCAAACAGCTCACTGATGACCGTGGAGAGCTCTCGGCATTCCTTGTTCAACACGCCGCCAAACAATTGCACGAACTCGCCCCAAAAACGAAACGACATCAACCTGATGGACCGGCTAACATTAAGACAATCCTCGAATGGAAACTGACCCACCCCCTGCAACAGACGAGATCACCATTTTCGACTGATCTTATTTCCCACATCGTGAGTGATGGTCTGACAAAAGGGGCCATCCCCGATATTGACCAGTATCATCGTCTCGCACCCTGGCATCCCCTTACCCCAGTCTCCCTCGCCCGTAACTCGCACAACGCTAACAACAAACAACGTCAAGCATACCTCTGCAAACTCACCCTTGAGCGGCTCAAGAACACCGATCCCCATCACTGGGATACAAAAAAACTCGCCGCAGACGCCATATTTGCAGCAAAGTGGATGCAAGAACTCGGACATCCCGAACTCTCCCAACAAGCCAGCGACCTCACCAAGTCGATTCCTAACAAATAAGATCAACCATCACCATGCCAGGACCTTCAACTAACAAAAAATACTGGGCATTCATCTCCTATTCATCAAAAGACAAGAAGTGGGGCGAGTGGCTTCACAAAAGGTTAGAAAACTACCCCATCCCAAAAGAGTTTCACGGAACCACCCTCTTCGACGGAGCTGTCATCGGAAAGAACCTCCGCCCCATATTCCGCGATCGTGATGAACTCGCCGGGTCCTCTGATCTCGGCCCCGCCATCATGAAGGCACTGGAGCAGTCACGCTACCTCATCGTGCTTTGCTCTAAAAACTCCGCCAAATCCGAATGGGTTAACAAGGAAATTGAGGACTTCAAAGCACTCGGCGGTGAGCGAAACATCCTCGCGCTGATTCTTGATGGTGAACCCAATGCCGCCTCCAATGAATCCATCCCCGATACCGAGGAATGCTTCCCTCCAGCCCTGCGCTACCCCACCGAACCTCTCGCAGGTGACCTGCGCAAAAATGGCGACGGCAAAGAGCGCGGACTCCTCAAGGTGATCGCCGGTGTCGCGCAACTCGATTTTGACACCCTCTACCAGCGCCACGAGCGCGCCCAGATAAAGAAGCTCATTATCACCTGCGTCACAACCGTTGCCATCATCGTCACCCTCGCTGGCATTAGCTTCGCCGCTATCAAACGCAACATGGATGCGGATAAGGCCGAAGCAGCCCAAAAAGACGCCGAGCGTGAAGAACAACGCGCCAAGGCCAAAGA
>JARFPV010000636.1 GCA_029288115.1 Akkermansiaceae bacterium
CCATGAGCCATACACGGTTTCGAAAGACCAAACCGTAGGTCAGCTGCGGTTCATCATGGATGAGCAGGGGTTTTCTGGTTTTCCAGTTGTCGATGCAGGTGGCAAACTTGAAGGAATGGTCACTGGCAGAGACGTGCGCCACATGGCAGATGATTCGGCAAAAATTTCCGAGGTGATGACGCCACTTGAGAGGTTGGTTACATCACCAGAGAACACCGCTTTACGTGAGGCTCGGGAAATTCTCTACAAAAACAGAATCGAGAAACTTCCGCTCGTCGATGAGGATGGTAAACTAACAGGCCTTATCACTGGTGCGGATATTGAAAAAAGAATTACGTTCACCAACGCTGCGAAAGATCCTAACGGCCAGCTCCGGTGTGGTGCTGCAGTGGGCGTGGGTCCCGATTGCGTTGAACGTGCGCAAGCCCTGATCAAGGCGGGGGTTGATGCCTTGTTCATCGATGCCGCCACTGGACACACGAGCCGAGTGATGGAGGTCATCTCACAGCTTCGAGAGCTTGGGGATGTCCCTGTTATTGCAGGAAATGTGGTTACAGCAGATGGAGCCAAGGATCTCGTCGATGCCGGGGCTTCGGCTGTTAAAGTAGGGGTCGGGCCTGGATCAATTTGCACCACGAGAGTCATCTCAGGTGTGGGAATGCCCCAGTTCACTGCGATTCAGAATGTAGCCTCTTACTGTCGAGGCAAGGGGGTTGCCGTGATTGCCGATGGCGGGATCCGATACTCAGGTGACATCGTCAAGGCGCTCGCCGCAGGTGCGGATCTAGTAATGTTAGGATCCATTCTTGCAGGGACTCGTGAGAGTCCTGGACAGACGGTGCACTACCAAGGGCGCCGATTTAAATCCTACCGCGGCATGGGCTCACTCGGAGCGATGCGCAAGGGCTCAGGTGACCGCTACGGCCAGAATAGTTCCGGAAAACTTGTCGCCGAAGGGGTAGAGGGCCGGGTGCCATACAAAGGGCCACTCAGTGATGTCGTTTTCCAACTGATGGGAGGTCTACGTTCCGGGATGGGATACGTTGGAGCATCAAATCTCACAGAGCTTCGTGATAGGGCACAATTCACTCGCATCACAGCAGGCGGACTCAAGGAAAGCCACGTGCACGACATCACCATCACAGAGGAACCGGTTAACTATCAGCCAATCTCCTAATTAATTCATATCCTCTATTTGCACCTTTTTAATATGACGGAAAACAACCACGTCGCTGTTCTTGATTTTGGCTCCCAGTATACCCAGCTGATTGTTCGGCGTGTACGAGAGCTTGGATTTTTTGCTAAACTTTACGAGCCAGACGACCTGTCGGTCATTGGTAAACCCGGAGCGATTATTCTATCAGGAGGCCCCAAAAGTACCTCCGATGAAGACGCGCCTGATATCGACTTCGAATCGCTCAATGCCTTTAACGTGCCAGTGTTAGGCGTCTGCTACGGCATGCAATTACTCAACATCAAATTTGGCGGGAACGTTAAGTCGAGCAACCGCCGTGAATATGGTCCGGCTGAGCTTAAACCGCTCGAAAACACAGGCCTCTATGAGGGGATTTCCCATACCTCGCAGGTGTGGATGAGTCACTCGGACACCGTGAGCAATCTTCCCGACAATGCTAAAGTGCTCGCATCTAACAGCGAGGGGACGCCTGTTTCCCTTCAATGGGGTGATCTTCACTATGGCATCCAGTTTCACCCGGAGGTGACGCATTCCCATGAGGGTCTCCGGATTCTACACAATTTTTTACTCCAGGCAGGGGAACTCGAGGAATTCCGCATCGATGACTTCAAACGTGAATTGCTCGACGGCATTCGTGAGCAAGTCGGTGACAAGCAAGTTGTTTGCGGCGTTAGCGGTGGTGTCGATAGCACGGTTCTTGCTGTATTGCTCAAGGAGGCAGGTGTGAATGTTCGAGCGATTTTTGTTGATCACGGACTCATGCGACTCGATGAGGGTGATGAAGTCAGAAATAATTTCCACCGCATGGGAGTGCCGATCGAGACCGTCGATTGCGCCGACCTATTCCTTGGGAAACTTGCAGGTGTTGCCGATCCTGAGGAAAAACGAAAAATTATCGGTAACCTCTTCATTGATGTCTTCTGGGATACTGTAGGAAATGCAGAAATGCTTGCGCAGGGAACACTCTATCCAGACGTGATCGAGTCTGCATCCAACGCCAAATCCAAAGCTTCAAAAATCAAGACACACCATAACCGGGTCGATCGGATCCTTGAACTACAGAAACAGGGTAAGGTGTTAGAGCCGCTGGCTGAACTCTTTAAAGATGAAGTGCGCGAGCTGGGAACATCCCTTGGTATTCCTCATGATATTCTTCACCGTCACCCGTTTCCCGGACCTGGGCTCGCTGTTCGTTGCCCTGGCGATATCACTGAGAAAAAACTTCGCATCATTCGTGAGTGCGACCACATCTTCATTACACGCCTCAAGGATCATGGATGGTATGATAAAGTGTGGCAGGCATACGCCGGGCTGATTCCGGTGAAAACTGTCGGCGTCAAAGGCGACGAGCGCTCTTACGAGTGGGCAATCAGCCTGCGTGCTGTCATTAGTGAGGACGCGATGACAGCCGATTGGGTAGAGCTTCCATCAGCATTGCTGCGTGAAACCAGCAACCGCATCCTCAATGAGGTCGATGGCATCAATCGTGTGCTCTACGATATTTCCACCAAGCCTCCTGCCAGCATCGAGTGGGAGTAGGGTTGAGGGTCCGATATTGTTAAATTTTCCTGACTATCTTGGCTTGGAAAATATTTAATATTCCTATAGACTGAAGGGGACATGAAGTGCCCCCGATGTGTTCAGCGAATCCACCGCAGTGCGGTGCAGTGCCCACACTGTGGGTTCTCGATGCGCGATCTGGATCTACAGTATGGCAAGGGAGAGGTGAGGATGCGCAAGCTGAGTGATGCCGCCGGGGTGTTGAGGCTCAGAGAGCGCAAGAAGGCGAGCAAGTGGCTGGATGAGTTTGAGGCCAGATTTCCCCAGTTGTTTTTTAGTGTTTATTACGGTGCGTTAGATGAGATGTCTAACATCCGCCAGTTTGGCATGTGGTTACTGAATCACGGTGCCTTTGAAGATGTTGACTTGAGCCGACCCAATGACGGGGGGGTGTTGTTCGTCGTGGACATAAACTCACGCACGGCATCGATTTCCTACGGATACCTTCTGGATGCGTTTTTGACTGAGGACGATACCTTCAAGGTGTTGTCGGCTGCGCACCCGTATTTGTTGCAGGGGAATCACGTTAAGGCCCTCAATGTGGTGGTGAACAAACTTTCCGCTGTGCTACGAAAACGAGCAAGCCATGCGAGGAGGAGTCCTGAGAAATACGAGCAAATCGCTGGGAATAAACAACAGGGAATGGGGGATATCCTACAACGTATCCGGTCGAGTAAACAGCCCCGGACTTACACAAAAGACAACCATGATTACCACAGGGAGGAGACAAAGCGGTGAGGTTGGCTTTGGTGGTTTTTGTTTCATGGTGTGTTTCTAACCCATCATGTTTATCCGCACTGGCGCTGCCCGAGTGGTCGAAGGAAGAGCGCGCCAAGCTTGAAAAGGGAGAACTGATTCCCGGGGCTTCGTTGCTCGTTGAAACGGAGGAGGCGACACCGTTATTCAAGCCAAACAACCAACCTGAAGAAAAACTTCCTGAGCCAGCCGAACCAGAGCCGACTTACGATCTCAAAACGATTCCTCCAGAGCATTTGGTGCAGTATTTCCAGAGGTTTCCAAGCGGCTATCTGGTCGATCCACAACGCCTGCTGACGATGCAGGAGACTCAAGATCGTGTAGGGTTTCTAAACTACCATGCGGAGGACTCGGAAATCGACATCAGGTTGTATCTCTTTGACGCCCAGCAGGAAATTCCAGAACCTCATTCGCTAAAAAAACTCGTATCCGAACGTTACGCTGACAGCCCGCTAACCGCGGTGGTGTTTTGTTTCGTAGGCGATCCCTCACGCACGTTGCTCGCATTCGGGGGGAAACAAGCAGCGCAAGTGAAGTTTCAGGAACAAATGCGGATTCTAGACAGTGCCCGGATTAAGGCTCTGGAAACATCGGACACTTCCTCTCAGCTTGAGGCATTTATCGTACAGCTTTCTATTCGCCTGTATTGGTTGGAGCAATCCTTGAAGGACGCGGAACTCGCAAGCGTGCCACCAGCAGCGACAGCCAGCACATCAAAACAAGGCCAAACCCCAGCTCCACGCGGCAATTCCTCACGTTACAAGCCCTTTCTACTCTACGTCGTCGTGGGGGTCAGTGG